>NZ_CAUVXL010000200.1:0-20612 GCF_963555915.1 Protofrankia sp. Cas4 | reverse complement strand
GGCAGCGTCGTTCCGCTGCGCGACGTGCTCGACGACGCGTCGGGGCTTGGCTATCCGGCCGGCTATCCGGGCTCGGTCCTGCCGGCACCTGCGCCGTCGGTAACGGATCGGGACCGGCGGCTGCTTGCTCTGGCGTGGGAGGCGCTCGCGGGCGACGGTCGTCTTGAGCTGACCGACGCACTGATCGGGCACGTCACCGCCGGTGACCTGTTCGACCCGCGTTTCATCCAGCCACACGCGGAGATCGCGGCGAAGATCTACTCCAGGAGCGTCGAGGCGTTGGACGCCGGAAACTACCAGCTGGCCGTGACTCCAGCCCGCGCGACCGGAACCCTGACCGCGAGGTTCCAGTCCTCGACCCGTGACGCGGCGATGGTCCGCGCCTACAGATCGGTTCCGGCGCTGCACGAGGGCGCCACCGCGGTACAACTGTCCTGCCCGTCCAGGTTCGTCCGCGGCCAGAACGTTGCACGGCTGCCCCGGTTTCTGCCCGAGGTACTGGCCCTCGGCGAGCCACCGTCGCAAGGACCGCGCGGGCTGAGACCCGCAGATCTGGCGCTGACCGCGACTGGGCGGGGCCTGCTGCTGATCGAGGCCGCCACTGGCCGGATCATCGATCCGCAGGTGTTTCACGCGCTGGCGCTCGATCGGCAGATGCCGTTGCTGGCGCGGTTCTTGGCGCATCTGCCACGCGCGTTCGCCGCGTCGCTGACTGCGTTCGAGTTCGGACCGGCCGCGGGCGCGCTGCCGCACCTTCCCGAAGTCCGCTACGGCCGGATCATCCTGGCCCCCGAACGCTGGCGCCTCCACACCGCCGACCTGCCCGGCGTTGACGCGCCGACTGCCGACTGGAGCGGCGAGCTGGGGCGGTGGCGGCACCGGCATCGGTGCCCAGATCTCGTGGAGCTGGCCGACGGCGACATGACCCTGCGGCTGGACCTCACGGTCCCCGCCCATCGCACAATCTTGCGCGAGCATCTGGCCGACACGGGCGTGGCGATGCTGAACCGAGCCGTGCCCGGTCAGGACCTCGGCTGGATCGGGCATGCCCACGAGATCGTCGCACCCGTGTTCCGCGCGGGCCTACCCGCACCGAACAAACTCGCCCCGCCGCTGGTCAGCAGGGTCAACGCCGACGGCCACCGCCCCGGCGATCCGACCGCCCGCTGGATCTCCGCCCGCGTCCATACACACCCCACCGCCATGAACGACATCATCGCCAGCCGTCTGCCGGTCCTGCGTACCCGGCTCGACTGCGCGCCGATGTGGATGGTCCGCTACCGCAACACCGAGCAGACCGACCATCTGCGCATCCGCGTCGCCACGGACGAGTCGCACCACGCGGCCCGCGCGGCGATCCTCGGCGCGTGGGCCGCCGAGTTGGCGACGAGCGGCGTCGCCGGACAGGTGGCCTTTGACACCTACTTCCCGGAAGCCGGCCGCTACGGCGCCGACGCGGCTCTCCAGGCCGCTGAAGCCGTGTTCTGCGCCGACACCACCGCCGCGATCATCGTGCTGCGCCAGCCGCCGGCCGGGCTGCATCCCGACAGCATCACGGCGTTGTCGATGCTCGACCTCGCCGACGCGTTCCTCGGCGGCATACGCCCCGCCACCGACTACCTGACCACACGCGTCCTCGCCAAGCCGCAGACCATCGATCATCGTGTCGTCGGCGAAACCACTCGGCTGGCCCGCCACAGCGTCCCCAGGGATCTGCCGCACCTGCCTGGCGACCTCGCGGACGCCTGGGCAGCGCGCGCCAAGGCCCTGTCCACCTACCGCGCGGCGTTACCCGGCCAGATGGACCCCGCGACGGTCGCCGGCTCCCTGCTGCACCTCTCCTATAACCGCCTGCGCGGCATCAACCGGGACCACGAGGCTGCCTGCCTTCGGCTGGCCCGCGGCGCCGCGTTCGCCTGGCGCGCCGCCCAGCACGCGGCACCCGCATGAGCGCGGCTCCCTCGCCACCGGACCGGAGATCGCGGGCACCGCCGCGACGGTGGCGGCCGGCCCGGCTTATGTCCCGTAGGGACCCGGCGCGCCGGCCCGAGAAGGCTCCCTCCCGCCGGGAACACCCCCGATGTTTACGCTCCTGCCTCGATCACCAGTCTTCGTGACCGCACCAGTCGCCCCGATCCCACTCCGACAAGGACACGTCCATGACGACCGCGACACCCGGCACCGCCGCCGAGCTCCACGCCGACATGGTCAAGAAGATCACCAGCAGTCGGCCCGGCCTCGACGGCTCAGTCGTCGAGGCGCTGCGCACGGTGCCCCGGCACCTGTTCCTGCCGGACGCCACGCTCGACGAGGCATACAACCCCTACAAGGCGGTCATCACCAAGACGGCGACCGACGGCACGCACCTGTCCTGCGCCTCGGTCGCGACCCTCGTCGCCGGGATGCTGGACGAGCTGCGGGTACGTCCTGGTGACCGTGTCTTCGAGGTCGGTGCCGGCACGGGCTACAACGCCGCGCTGCTCGCCGAACTCACCGGCCCCGACGGGTTGGTCGTCACCGCCGACATCGATGCGGAGGTCACCGGGCAGGCCTCGACCGCCCTGGCCGCGGGGGGCTACCGCGACGTGCGAGTCCTGACCCGCGACGGCGCGCTCGGTGACGACACCGACGCACCCTTCGATAAGATCATCGTCACCGTTGGTGCGTGTGACGTCCCCGATGCCTGGTTTACCCAGCTCGTCCCCGGCGGACGGATGGTGCTGCCGCTGCGCTGGCGGGGCCAGACCCGCGGCGTCGCCTTCGTCAAGGGTGACGACGGTGTGCTCCGCTCGGAGTCGGTGTTCCTCTGCGGCTTCGTCCCGATGATCGGCCAGGACGTCGAACGCGCCGCCATCATCCACACCGACCCGCTCGTCCAGATCCACTACGATATCGACCAGGACATCGACCCGGCACAGCTGGCCGGCATCCTCGACACCCTCCGGACCAGTGCCTGGTCCGGGATCACCGTCGGCTCGCAGGACCCCATCGACGGGATCTGGCTGCGCGCCACCGCGACCGACCCCGCTGTGTGCCGCATCAACGCCAGCCCCGCTGCGGTCAGCACCGATGTCTGCACGCCCTTCATCCCGAACCTGAGCCCCATGCTGATCGCCGGCTCCTCGCTGGTCTACCTCGCCAAGCGCCGGCTGGACGGCCCCGACCCCGTCTACGAACTCGGCGCCCACGGGCACGGACCCGACGGCCGCGCCCTCGCCGAGCGGCTGTGCGGCCACATCCGCACCTGGAACACCGACAGAAACGCCCGTCCGTCCCTGATCGTCACGCCTCTGACCGCCCAGGCCAGCATCCCCGACGACGCGATCATCAAGAAAGACTGCGCGATCACCGTCGCTTACTGAACCACCCACCCGCACAGCCTTCCCTCGTCGGCGAGACGGTGCCTGCCAGCGGCGCCCTCGGACGCCACGGACGTGCTGTCCCTCGCCGAACCGGAACGGATCGTCCGGAGGTACTTCATGCCACTGAGCAGCGACCTGCGAGCGCGTGCCTCCTCCGCCGCGGCCCGTCTCGCCGACGCGCTGACCGCACCACCCCCAACCCATGCCGGTAATGACCAGGCGTCGACCGCAGAGCACCGGCGAGGCCAGTCGCTGGCCGCCGGCGCCGCCGGTGTCGCCGTGCTCCACGGCCTCCGCGCCCGCGATGGCGCCGGTGACTGGGCCACCGTCGACGCCTGGCTCAGAGCCGCCACACGCGAGAAGGTGAGCGTCGGGGCACGAGCCGGCCTGTGGTTCGGTGCCCCGGCACTCGCGTTCACGCTCGCAATAACAGCTCCACCCGGCCGCTACCGATCCGCCCGCCAGCACCTGGACAGCGCCGTCACAGAGATGACCGACCGGCGCCTCGCCGCAGCCAACTGGCGCATCGATGCCGGTCAGCGACCGGAACGCGCCGAATACGATCTCGTCCGCGGCCTGAGCGGACTCGGCGCCCACCTACTCACCTCCCACCCAGACGCAGACCAGCTCCGCCGGGTCCTGACCTACCTCGTCCGCCTCACCGAACCGCTGCCCGCCACCGGCACAGGCGGGCTGACACTGCCCGGCTGGTGGGCCGGCGACCTCCCCGCCGGAGCGCCGGCTGGAGCCTTCGCCGACCTCGGAATGGCCCACGGCGTCGCCGGGCCTCTCGCCTTACTCACACTCGCCCACAGCCGAGGCATCGTCGTCCCCGGCCACCTCGACGCCCTGCATCGAATCTGTGACTGGCTCGACACCTGGCGCCAGGACAGCCCCACCGGCCCCTGGTGGCCCGAGAAGATCACCCTCAGCGAATTGAGGGCAGGCCGCCCTGCCCAGACCAGCCCAGGCCGCGCCTCCTGGTGTTACGGCACCCCCGGCCTTGCCCGCGCTCAGCAACTCGCCGCCATCGCACTGGCCGACACAACTCGCCAGGAACGCGCCGAGGCCGCTCTCGCCTCCTGCCTGGGCGACCCCACCCAACTCACCAGGTTCATCGACCCGATGCTCTGCCACGGCTGGGCAGGCCTGGTCTCCACCGTCCACCGAGCCGCCGCCGACGCCCGCTTCCACCCCATCGGCGCTCACCTGCCGGCCCTGATCGACCACCTCCTCCACAGCCTCGACATGACGGAGCCCGCCGGTGGGCGGCCACCAGGCCTCATCGAGGGCACCGCCGGGATCGCAGCCGTCCTGCACAGCCTCGCCACCGACAGCACAGCTTCTTGGGAAGCTGCGCTCCTACTCGGCCGGACCTAGCTCGGCCGGGGAGACGAACCGTGCTCGACGCGCACGTTTGCCATCCACCACATCCAAGGGCGGCCCTCTGGATGAAGAATCATCCCTTACCGTTCGACCCGTTACATAACGATTACTGTGAAAATGGTTCGCGTCGGGGACGGCCGGAAGATCGGCCAGCCGGTCCGGAGGGGATGTAGGGCGTCGTCATGAGTAGGCCCAGTCAACGCGTGGAGCAGGACGAGCTGCGGGCGCGGATGCGTGCGGTCGGTATGTCCCATGACGAGATCGCGATCGAGTTCGCCCGCCGCTACAACTACCGTCCCCGCGCCGCCCACCGCGTCGCACACGGCTGGACCCAGATGCAGGCCGCAGGCCGCATCAACGCCCACGCCGCAGGCCGCATCAACGCCCACGCCGCCCGGACCGGCCTCGACCCTCACGGCTCCGCGCCCATGACCGCCCCCCGGCTATCCGAGCTGGAGAACTGGCCGCTGCCGAACAACCGCCGCCGGCCCACCCCCCAGCTCCTCAATGTGCTCGCCGAGGTCTACGGCACCAGCATCCACAACCTCATCGACCTCGACGACCGCGCAAACCTCCCACCCGCCGACGTCCTCCTCATCAGCCGCATCGACCGTGTCGAGCCTGACGATGGCCGCAATCTGCCCGCACCTCGGGCTGTGCCGCCCAATCCGGGGCTTCTCCAGTCGGGCTCCGTGGCTGCTCGCGCGGAAATTTCGGCGGATCTCGGGATGCCATTGCCGATCTCACCTGGATGGCCGGTAACGATCGAGACGGTCTGGCCGGCCGCCGCCGTCGAGCCGCTCCCAGTGCCCAGAACGGTAGAGCAGATTCTCCGCGGCGCATCCGAGGAATCCGCCGACGTCCTACACGCCATCGACGTGGCTCCCATCGGCTCGCTCGCATTGGAGCAAATCAACGCCGACATAAGGCGGATCGTCACTCTCTACTCGCAGAGACCCGCGCTGCCTACTTTTCTTGAGGTCCGTGCGCTGCGGGCCAGGGTATTTCCGCTGTTGACGGTGAGACATCGGCCGGACCTGTCACGAGATCTGTGCTACCTGGCGGGGCTTCTGAGCGGCATCCTCGCCAACGCCGCCTTCGATCTGGGTTCGCTTGATTCCGCGCAGACGCATGCCCGTGTTGCCTTCGCCTGTGCGGACCAGGCGGGTCACAACGGCCTGCGGGCCTGGGTTCGAGGCACCCAGAGCATGCTCGGCTACTGGGACGACCGGCCGGCTGACGCTGTGGAACTGGCCCAGGACGGTTGGCGTTACCTGCCGGAGCGGGGAACTTCCAGGGTCCGTCTCGCGTCACTGGAAGCGCGGGCGCTGGCCCGGATGGGCGACGGCCACGAGGCACGTGCAGCCCTCGGCCGCGCGGCGGAGGCCAGGGAACGCGTCGCGCTCGACGATGATCCTGGTGGCATGCTGGCCTTCCCACTAGCCAAGCAGCTGTACTCCGCAAGTTCCGCAACTCTGTGGCTAACCCCAACGCACACCAGCCTCCAAGCAGCCGAACGGGACGCGGCCACCGCTGTCGCCCTCCTTGCGGCGCTGCCAGAGGGGCAACGGCGCGTCGGCGAGGAGTCCCTGGCCCGCACGGACGTTGCCCTCGCCAGCATCCTGCGCTGTGATCTAGACGGTGCGGTGTCCGAGATCCGCATCGTGATCGAGATGTCGTCGGTCCGGCGTGTCGAGAGTGCGATGCGACGCCTCGCCCAGGTCCTGACCATTCTCGACCGGCCGGCCTACCGAGGGCAGGCACTCGCCGCCGAGCTGCGTGACCAGATCAGATCACACCTGGCCGTGCGGTCTCGGCCGACGGCGGCAGATCCCGCCGCCACTGGCGAGGAAGGAAACCAGGTCCCGTGACGCCCCGTCGGATTGGGCTGCTACACCCGGGAAGCATGGGGGCACGGATCGGCGAGATCTTGCGGGCTGGAGGGCACGAGGTGCTGTACTGCCCCGCTGGACGAAGCCCGCGGACGCTGCGACGGGCCCAGGATGCCGGCCTCCGGCCGGTCGACCGCCTGGAAGAACTTTGTGAAGGCACCCAGATCCTGATGTCGTTGTGTCCGCCGGAGGCCGCGCTCGACGTGGCGCAGGCGGTGGCCGCGGCGGGGTTCACGGGCCTGTACGTGGACGCCAATGCCGTCAACCCGGAACGTATGCGCGTCATCGACGGGCTCGTGACCAAGGCGGGTGGCACCATCGTTGATGGCTGCCTCATCGGCCCGGTCCCGACGCGGCAGGAAACCACGCGCCTGTACCTGGCCGGGGCTGCTCGCCTCACCGGCGAGATCGCGACGCTGTTCTCCGGATCGGCCGTGCAGGTTGTCGTCCTCGATGGCCAGGTGGGTGCGGCGTCTGCCCTGAAGATCGCCCACTCGTCGTTTGCGAAGACGTCGCGGGTTCTCGCCGCGCTCGCGCACGCACTGGCTGCCGAGTACGGCGTCCAGCAGGCGCTCACCGATGAAGCCCGCAGACGGAGCCGACCGGCGCTCGCCGAACCTGATTTCTTCGCCACTGTCGCGGCCCGCGCCTGGCGGTGGGGACCCGAACTCGCCCAGGCGGCCGAGAGCTATCGGACCGTCGGACTACCCGACACGATGCTTCGCGGTGCGGAAGAACTCCTCCGGACGTGGTTCGAGCACAAGGACCTTGAGCATGCGCAGGTCGACCTGCTCCTCCGCGAGCTGCGCTCTGGCCAGGACGGCAGGTAAGCAACCGCCCCCGTTCCGGGAGGCAGAAGCAGGGTGACGGGCGGTGCTGCCCTGCGCGTGGCCCCACACAGATGAAAGATCAAGGTCGGGTGTTGGTGGGATCGGCCGAACGGATCAACGGGTTCGAGCCGAACACAACCGGCCCGCCAGCACTGTTGTCGCAGGTCAGTGGCGCTGCACCGGCCCGAATCAGATGTTCGCACCGCAGGGAATGACTCGCGTGCGGCCGGTTGGGAAGCTGGAGGCATTCAGCGTCGGCGCGACAGCTCGCCGTCACGAAGGCGGCAGTCGGCTGGCTCTGTCGCCGTACGCGCCTACGTCGAGAAGGACCTGATGATCGCATATTCCCCACCCGTGCCTGCCGTCGATCCCACGGCGCGGTCCGCCGGTGACGAGGGGCCTTCCCGCGCTGAGGAACCTGTGGTCTTCACCGACGGGCATCACTTCCACCTCGCGGCGTCGGCGGACCTGGAGGCGGTCGCCGCGGTGGCGGCCGGTCCGCTGTCGGTGATCCTTCAGGTCACCAAGCGGTGCAACTTCGACTGCTCGTTCTGCTCCGAGACGTTGCAGGAATCGGACCCCACCCTTGCCGCGCTGGAGCGGATGCGGGACAACCTGGCCGGGGTGCCTCGGGTGTTCCTGTCCGGCGGCGAGCCGCTGCTGCGCCGGGACCTCATCGACATCGTCGACATGTTCACCGGCACCGTCATCGGGGTGCCCACCAATGCGACCCGCGGCATCCAACACGCCCGCCGCCTGGCCGGCAGGGTCGCGTTCGTCAACGTCGGGCTGGAGGGCCCCAGAGCGACAACGAACCGGGTCCGTGGCGACTACGACACGGTGATGGAAGGGGTGCGGGCGTTCCAGGACGCCGGTCTGCCGCTGTCGCTGTCGGCGGTGGTCTACCGCTCGACGCTGACGGCGCTGCCGTTCACCTACCAGATCGCCGATCTCCTGGACGCCGGGAAACTCAAGCTGATCCTGCCGCTGAAGAAGGGCAACGCGCTCGACCTCGCCGACCACGAGTTCATCACCGTTGAGGAGGCCACGGCGACGTTCGACCGGCTGGCCGAGCTGCGGACGGTGCACGACTGGCGGCCGGCGCTGCGGCTGACGGCCTGGACCCCGGACACCGAAGGTCACATGATTGTCATCGGGCCGTCGGGGCAGGCCAGTGCCTGGCCGGTTTACGACGCCCCCGATCTGCTGGAACCGTTGGGCAGCCTGCTCAACGAGCCGATCACCGAGGTCTGGCGGCGCTACCGGTTCAAGCGCAACCACTACGCGAAGTACCTGGGCCAGTCGATCCAGACCCTCTCCCGCAGCGACCGGCCGCCGGCAGGACCCGTCACGGGCAGGATCGTGCATGCGTGAGGCGACCAACCTGGGCTGGGCGGACACCCCGTTCGGCGCCGCGCGCCGTCCTTTCGCCGAGCGGATGTCGCTACTGGCCGCCTTCGCCGTCCCCTGCGACGAGGGAGCTTCGACAGCCGCCGCGACGGCTGTCTACCTGCGCCTGCCGCGACGTCCGATGACGGTCACCGACACGACGCTGCGGTTCGGCTTCCACTCCGTCGCCGTCGACGACCCGAGCGAGATCCCGGTGGTCGTCGCGTTGGTCGACGGGCTGCTCGTCCAGGCCCGGCGCCGGGCCGCGATCCTCGCCGGGCACCGCCTGGCCGACGAGCTCGCCAGCATTGCCGCAGCGGCCGGCGGACGGCCCCTGCGAGGGATCACCGCTGTCGCCGCCTGCTGGCGGGCCGACGACCCCGAACGCGGCGTCGCCCGTCTTCTGGACACCGCGCACGGGCCGCACCCTGCCTCGCTGCCGGCCGTCGGAGCCGGCCATCAACTCACGGGCCTGTCGCCCGACCCGGACCCGTCTTCCGACCTCGCCCCGGCGGGGTCCACCGCCTCCTCAGCCGCACCTCCGATCCTTCGACAGATCGTCGTTCGCGCGCTGGCCATTGTGCTGATCACCGCGTGGAACGTAGGCCACTACCAGTGGGGCGACCTCCACCTCGACGCGGTCATCGAGGCCGCCGCCTGGGACCAGTTCGCCGACCTTCCCGCCACACCCGTCCGATGACCTCCACACCCGCGGCGGCCGATCCGACACGGCCCTCGTCCCGCCAAGCGAAACCGCCCGGTCGCGACGACCAGACGCTGGCCGCGGAAGGAGCCCGCTGATGCTGCGCAACTGCCTCGTCGTCGCCGTCGAGGGCACCCACGCCTCCGGCAAGACCACGCTGACCCACGCCCTTGCCGCCTACTACCGGGAACGCGGCGTGCACGTCGCCTGCGTCCCCGAACCAGCACGCAACAGCCCGTTCATCGAAGAGATCGTCGTGCACGGCCGCGGCGAGTTCGACGTGGAGACCGAGGTCGACCTGTTCGCCGCCCAGCTCTCCAGCCAGCTGCGCACCGCCCGCCAACACACGATGATCATCGCGGACAAGACGATCGCGAACGTCCTTGCCTACGCCTGGCTGGTCCTGCCCGGCGGCCCCGACGGACCCCACGGCCCTGTCCTGCGGGCGATGGAGACCTTCTGCCGGGCCTGGTCACACGTCTATGACGCGGTGTTCTACTGCTGCGACAAGTTCGATCAGGAGCAGGTCGGCGACCCGTACCGGTCGCGGGTGCTCGACATCCAGCCGGCCGCCGACCGCGTCGTGCGCAGCACCTGCGCCAGGGTCGGGCAGCGCATCTTCGATATCCCGCCGAACATGTCCACCGGCCAGCGGGTTACCTGGATCGCCGAGCAGCTCACCGATCTTGGGCTCAACCCGACCACCCGCTGATATCACCCACTCGTCGTCGGGAGAGACTGCCGCCATGGCGTACGCCAGCGTCATCGATGTCATGTTGCTGCTTATCCGTGATAACGCGGTACTGCTTGCGCTGCGATCCGGTACTGGTTTCGCCGATGGCGAGTGGAATGTCCCCTCTGTTCATTAGGCAAGCCCGCTGTCGGAACAGGTGTTGTCGCTTCGTGGCCGTGGCCGTGGCCGCGTGAGGGTGATCGGCCTGCCGGAGCTCGGCCGCTGGCTGGGATGGTTGGCGGACCCCGGTCCGCCTGCGGCGGCAGTTGAGGCCGGTTAGGGCGCGGCGATTCGTTCGATGATGCAGGGCACAAACCGGGTCAGGTCGCTCGATAGACAGGCCGGGCGGCCTGGACGTCTGGGAGCGGTCGGCGCTGGAGGTGTTCGCCGCCGAGGGAACGATGATCGTCCAATGATCGCGTAGACGCGAATTGCTGGCCGCATCGGGACGACCGGCTACCGCGACGGGGCGGTCCACCAAGGTAGGTGCTCCGGGGGCGTCCGGAGGGCCGTCGCCCCCCGGACGGTTCGGCCTCGTGGTGGGAAGGCACCGGGGTCCGCCTTCGCGGTCTGGGCGAATCGGGCAGGCTGGCAAGGTGCGTTCTTCGACGGTTGCGGCGGCTGACAGTCCTCATCCGGGAGTCGCGGGTGGCTCTGGCTGGTTCAGTCGGAACCTGAAGGTGCTGTCCGGGGTGAGTTTCCTGCAAGACTGCGCGAGTGAGCTGCTCTACCCGATCCTGCCGATCTTCCTGACGGTCACGTTAGGTGCCCCGGTCGCGGTGGTCGGGGTGGTCGAGGGGCTGGCCGAGGGTGTGGCGTCGGCCGCGAAGCTGGCCGCGGGTCGGTTGGCGGACCGGGCGGGCCGCCGACCGATGATCGCCGTCGGCTACGGGCTGGCCGCCGCGGGGAAGATCCTCATCGCGGTGGCGGTGGTCTGGCCGGTGGTGCTGGCCGGCCGGTGCGTGGACCGCCTCGGCAAGGGGGTGCGGGGCGCGCCGCGGGACGCGCTGCTGGTCGACGGTGTGCCGGCGGCGGCGCGGGGGCGGGCGTTCGGGTTCCACCGGTCGATGGACACCGCCGGCGCGGTCGTCGGTCCGCTGCTGGGGTTGGCCGGCTACGAACTGCTTCACCATCACATCCGCCCGCTGCTGGTCATCGCGGTCATACCGGCGGTGGGATCGGTGCTGCTGGTCGCCGCGGTCCGGGAACGCCCGCGTTCGGGGACCGCGGCGTCGGACCGGCGGGTGCCGGGTGCGGTGGCGGTGGTCGGCCGGCTGCCGAGTCGCTACTGGCGGGTTGTCGGTGTACTGACCGCGTTCAGCGTGGTGAACTTCCCGGACGCGTTGCTGCTGCTGCGGGTAAAGGCGCTCGGCCTGTCGGTCGGCTGGGTGATCGTCGCCTATGTCGTCTATAACGCCGCTTACGCGGTGGCGTCCTATCCGGCGGGTGCTTTGGCGGACCGGCTCGGCCCGCGGCGGATCTACGGGGTCGGGCTGGGCTGTTTCGCGGTCGGCTACGTGGGGTTGGGCGTGGCCGGGTCGGCGGTCTGGGTCTGGCCGCTGCTGGTGATCTACGGTGGGTTCGCGGCCTGCACTGACGGGGTCGGCAAGGCGTGGGTGTCCCGGCTGGCGGGCGCCGGCCAGCAGGGCCGGGCGCAGGGCATGTTCCAGGGGCTGACAGGGGCCGCGGTATTGGTGGCGGGATTGTGGGCGGGGCTGCTCTGGGGTGGTGACGGTCGGGTTCCGCTGCTGGTCTCCGGCGCGGTAGCCGCGCTCCTCGCCGTCGCGGTACTGGCGGGTCGCCGCCGCTGATGGGGCCCGACGCCGTGCCGCGGCGATGCTCGCTGGATCATTCAGCGCCGCCGCGTCGCGTCGGTGCGGTCCCGCCGGGGCGGCCCAGGCGCGGATCACGTTCGACGGTCATCAACGCCGCGGCTCCGAGACTACAGTGCTGGCCGGCTGGCTCCGTACCGTCGGGCAGGGCGACGGGCGCCCCGCGCTGTCGGGCAGCCAGGCGTTGCGCGTTCGGCCAGCGGACGTCATGCACCCAACCAAGTCGCTCGAGCTGGGCAGCGGACCGAGGCAGACGACGGACTGGCTGTTGCCACGTGCACGGTCATCACTCACCGCGGTCGAGTACGACGCGGCGGATGCGAGGGGTTCGCGAAGGACGTTGAGCTGGTGAACCAGTAGACGACGCCGATGTAGGCGCCGACCGCTGGCGCGGACAGCGCGCCGCGCTAGGTCCGTGCCAACGCAGAGATCAACATGATGAGGACGGCGGTGGCAACGGCCTCGGCGAACAGGTGGCCGCCGCTCGCCCGGTGTTTCGTCGACAAACCGTGTTCCGGTGTCGAACATTGCGTCGGTGAGCAGGGCCCCGGCGATCGCGCCGACGAACTGGACGGCGGTGTAGGCGGCGACCTCGGCCAGCGGTAGGCCGGTGTGGCGGCGGCCGATGAGGGCGTCGGCCAGTGACACGGCCGGGTTGAAGTGCGCGCCGGAGAGACTGGTCCGAGCATGAGGATGAGGACCGCCAGTCCGAAGATTGTGGCGGTGCTGTTCTCCAGCAGGTGGAGTCCGGCGTCGCGCGGAGACAGCCGTTGGGCGGCGATACCGGTGCCGAGGAACTCCGCGAACAGCCGCCGAGCCAGCGGCGCGGGGACCGGCGCCAGTCCTGACGGCCGGGCTCCGCGGCCGGCATGACCGTGAGCGACAATCAGGGAAGTATTGCCCACGAACTGTCCGATGCGGCGGCGAGTCCACGATGTAGGAGGTCACTCCCGATGCGACGGCCGGAGATCGACGAGGTGGCCGGCGCTCGCCGGGTTGCGGCTGGTCTCCCGGTGGCACGGCTGGATCGGGGCGCCGGCGAACGACACGGCACCGACCTGGTCAGCGTCTAGCGCCGTTGCCAGCGCGTACGGAGATGACGGAAGGAGCGGCGATGGAGCGCGAGGGTGCGGCCTTGAACGACCCCACCGCCACGGCCGCCCACTGGGACAACGCCTATGCGCGTGGCGAACGGACGTTGAGCTGGTTCGAGCCGACGGCGGCGTTCTCCGTCCGCATGATCGAGGCGGCCGACGTCGACCGGTCAGCGGCGGTGATCGACATCGGTGGCGGCGCCAGCCGGCTCGTCGATACGCTACTCGGGCGCGGGTTCAGCGATCTGACGGTGCTGGATGTCTCCACCGCCGCGGAACAGGAGACGCGTCGGCGCCTCGGCGAGCGCGCGGCCCGCGTGCGGTGGCTCGTCCAGGACGTGCGCCGCTGGCGTCCCGACCGGATCTATCGCCTCTGGCACGACCGTGCGGTGTTCCACTTCAACACCGCGCGGGCGGACCTCGATGGCTACCTCGCCGCGTTGGACGTTGGCACCGCGCCCGGCAGCGTCGCTGTCTTCGCGACCTTCGCCCCGGACGGCCCGACGCACTGCTCCGGGCTGCCGGTCGCCCGCTACAGCCGCGAGCAGATCAGCGCTACCCTCGGTGACAGCTGGCAGCCGGTACTCACCGAACTCGAACAGCACACCACCCCGTCCGGCGCCGTGCAGCCGTTCACCTGGACCGTGCTGCGCAGACGGTGACCGCGCGACGCATCGCCGGTGGGAACACACGCGCCACAGCGGCAAGCGGACAGCTGGCGACCGATCCCGACGTACTCGGGCCCAGCGCCGTCGTCGTCAACACGCTCGTCGGCCGTCCAGCTCGTCGGCCGTCCAGCTCGTCGGCCGTCCAGCTCGTCGGCCGTCCGCTGCCCGGCGGACACCGCCCGCCGGGCAGCGGCCCCCGCAACCAGGTCCGGCTCGACTGCCCTACTCCGCACCGCGGTCGAGACAGAGACGCGGATGGCAAGCTAGCCGCCGGCGGCGGCCCCCAGCGCGGCGAGCACCCACGCATCCGGCGGCCAGCCACGAAGACCGTCGAATGTCGGATATACCCGACACTGCATCCCGTAGTCCTCCCGCTCCCGAGCGGCTGGGTCAACATCGCGGCCGTCGATCCGCAACGTGGGTGACCCCAGGAACTGTTCCACCCGCGCGGCCTCATCGTCATCGACCCGGCGTTGCCGCACGGGCGCGGATACCCCGGCCCGGTTCACGAGTTCGGCCAGGTGCGCGACGAAACGCGCGTAGTGCGGACAACCGTCGATATACAGAACCTCGATCAGCATCGCCCACGCCCCGCTTCGCTGCCGCCCGTCACACCAGCCCGATCGGCCAACGGTAGGTTTTGTCAACACAGTGTGACTGGGTTTGATGTGGCTACTTGCGGCCCTCGGTCAGCCGGCCGTCGAAGGTGAGGTCGACGGTGTTCAGCGGGACCCGAACGAAGGGGCACATCCCGGGCGGCTGGCCACCCCGATCGGCTACGACGACGCCGCCGGGCCGCCACGCCCCCGCTGATGATCACGAGTCGGTGTCGGACGCGGCTCGTCGCGTCGGTGAGTCAGCCCACGGATAGCGGGGTGCCGGTTTCGAGGAGGGTCTTGAAGCCGGACAGGACGCGCATCCAGCCGGTGTTGGCGACCCGCGCGGCGGTGTCGGGGGAATTGTCGAGATGATCGTGCACGACGGTGAGCAGACTGACGTGATTTTCGTCGGATGTGATCTGCCAGGTGACCCGGCTGGGCGGCTCGTTGGCGAGGTCGGGGTTGTAGAGGGCCCGGTAGGTCACGACCAGGCGATGTGGCGCGTCGGCGTCGAGGACGGTTTCGTCGCCCCAGAGGGCGCAGCGGTCGGGTGAGTGGTAGCGGAAGGGCGTGCCGACTTCGCCGGTGGTCTCGACGAGTGCGCCGAACAGGTAGCCGGCGCTGAGTGTGGGGGTGGTGATCGCGTCCCAGACTTGCTGGGGGGTGGCGCGGATGAAGACGTGGTAGGTCTGGGTCGCTGGTGGCGTGGTTGTGGTCATGTCGTGTCCTGTTCGTCGAGAAGGGGGCGGGACTGGGCGGTGCGGCTCATTCGGCCGGTTCGGGTGCGGCGACGAGCAGGCCGCGGGTGTCGGCGCCCGGCTGGGGTGGGGGTAGGGGTTCGGGTCCGGTCGGCCCGGTGGGTGTGCGGAGGTTGGGGGCGCGCACGGCGATCAGAGCGGCGGCGAGGACGGCGAGGCTGGCGGCGAGCAGTGCCCGCTGGAAGCCGGCGGTGAGTGCCTGCGCCGGTGCGGTGTGCCCGGCGAGGAGATGGTGGGTGCGGGCGGTGGCGAGCGCGGAGAAGATCGCCAGCCCGAGCGCGGCGCCGAGTTGGAGCGAGGTGTTGAGCAGGCCGGCGGCGAGTCCGGCCTGCTCGGCGGGGACGCCGGCGTTGGCTGCGGTGGTGACCGTGACGAACACGGCGCCGAGCCCCACCGACATGATCAGCAGTCCGGGAAGTAGATCGGCAGCGTACGAACCGTGGGCCGGGACGCGGGAGAGGTAGTACATCCCGCCGGCGGCGACGAGCGAGCCGGCGACGATGATCGGTCGGGTCCCGACGCGGGGAATGAGCTGGGACGACACGCCCGCCGCGAGCACGATGCCGGCGGTGACCGGGAGGTAGGCCGCGCCGCCCCGGATCGGGGAGTAGCCGAGGACGTTCTGCATGTAGAGGGTCAGGAAGAAGAACATCGACAGGAAGCCGGCGAAGGCAAGCAGTTGGGTGGCGTCCGCGGCCGCGAGTCCCTTGACCCGCAGGATGGAGAACGGGAACAGCGGGTCGCGGACCCGGCGTTCGTTGGCGGCGAAGGCGGCCAGTAGAACCCCGGCGGTGGCCAGTTCGCCGATGGTGTGCGCGGTGGCCCAGCCGGTGTCGGGTGCCTTCACCAGCGCGTAGATGCCCAGCAGCATCGCGGCGGTGACCAGGATCGCCCCGCCGACGTCGAAACCGGCCCGCGGACCGGGTGCCCGTTCGCCCGCGACGAGGCGGTATGCGGCGGCGACGATGGCCACGCAGACCGGGAGGTTGACGAACAGCACCCAGCGCCAGCCGGGCCCTTGCGAGAGCACGCCACCGAGGAAGACACCGACGGCGGCGCCGAGCCCGCTCATTGCGCCCCACACGCCGAGCGCCCGGGTGCGGTCGCGGTCGGCGGTGAAGGTGGTGGTGAGGATCGACAGGCCGGCCGGGGCCATCAACGCCGCGCCGACGCCCTGGGCGACCCGGGCGCCGACCAGCATGCCGGCGTTCGCCGCGAGCCCGCCGGTCAGCGAGCACAGTGCGAACAGGGTCGTGCCGGCGACAAGGACGCGTCGGCGGCCGAGCAGGTCCGCCGCTCGGCCGCCGAGTAGCAGGAACCCGCCGTAGGTCACGACGTAGCCGGACAGCACCCATTGCAGGTTCTGCTGGGAGAAGTGCAGGTCGCGGCGGATCGACGGCAACGCGACGTTCATGATCGAGGAGTCGACGATGTCGAGGAACTGGACCGCGCACAGCAACAGCAGCGTCAACTGGCCGCGGCGGGTCGCGAGGACGGAAGCGGACGGGGCGCTCATGGCCACCTCTCGGATTGGTTGAAAGCGTCCAATCCGACGCTAGACCAGAGTGGACGGTTCCGTCCAGAGATGGGTGGACGGTTCCGTCCAGTTCAGGTGGCGAACGTCCGCACGTAGGCCAGCGCGGCATCGACAGCGACCCGCAGCGACGCGGCGTCACGGCGGGTCTGGCTCAGGAGCATCCCGCCCTCCAGGCTCGCCAACAACGCGGTCGCGAGAGTCGCCGCAGACGCGTCCGCGCGCAGCTCCCCCGTCGCGCGCATGCGGTCGAACGCCGCGGTGAGCAGCCCCTCCCAGGCGGCGAAGGCTTCGATGACCCGCGCCCGCGCCCCTTCGTGGTGTTCGGCGATCTCGCTGGCCAGCGTCCCGATCGGGCACCCGGTCGGGCTCTGCTCGTACTGGGAGACGAAACCCGCCAGCGTGCGCTGGAGTTCCTCCATGCTTGCCACCGCGGCGAACGCCTGCGTCAGGCCCGCGACCACCTGCGCGCAGCGGTACGCCACGGCCGCCTCCATGAGTTGGTCCCGGCCGCCGAAATAGTGGGAGAGCTGGCTCTTACTCGCTCCGGCCGCCGCCAGCACCTGCTCCAGGCTCACGCCCCGCACACCGTCCCGCGCGATGACGTCCGCGACCCGGGCGACGATCCGCTCACGACTCGCCCGCCCGCGCGCGGTCGCCGGCTCGCTCGACATCCCATCACCCTAGCCAGTATTGGACGGTACCGTCCAATCGATGTCGCCCCGACGATTGCCGGAACCAGGGCCGGCGGCCGGTCCGCAGCCAGCGACGACAACGGCTCGCCGCGGGCGCACGTCCGTCCGTCCGTGCCGACAGTCGCACGTCTACTACGACCGGGGTCCAGCCCCGACGACAGAGCTCAGCGACAATGCGGGTTACCCGCTCACGGGCTCGGCCGGCTGCGAGGTTGGTGGGTCAGCCAGTCGAGGTTGCGTGCTGCGGCCTTGTGGATCTCGATGACGAAACATACCCGTGTGGGGCCCCGGTAGGGGACCGGTGCGCTGGGTTGTGGGGCCGGCGGTGCGGGGCGTTGCGCGGCTGCGTCGGGCGTGGCGGGGCCGGCGGCGTATACCGATCACGATGGCTCGCTGCACGATCTACGCCGGGGCTGAATCCGCCTACTCGCCCAGGCCGAACGCGTCGCCCGGATCAACCAGCTCGACGCCGTCACCGTCGACGTTCCCAGTGCCGCCCGCGAAGTCCTCGTCATCGGAAGCTGATATCGGGGGGACCGAACGGCCGGCGGCACCCTGCGGTCTACCGCGGCTGGTTCCCTGCCGTCTTCCGTGGCCGGTCACAGGCTGGATGCTCAGGTATCCGTTGCGCGCGGCGGTGGACAGGTCGACCACGTCGAGGATCTGGGTGTCGGGGTAGGTGCTGGGCCGGCCGTGGTGCGGTGTCGGGAGGCGGTCGCCGAGCGTGTCGCCGACGGCGGCGGTGAGCCGGTTCGCGGCGTCCCTGGCGTCGATGCCGGGTACGTCGGCGAACACGATGACCGCGACCCGGTAGATCGTCGAGTGGCCGTTGGTCATGGTCGGGCTGCTCCTTGCTGTGGCGGTGACGGGGTGGGCGGACTGCCAGCCACCGGCGGGTGTGTCCATGCCGGGTTCCGGTGGGGCGGCCAGGTTCGCGTCAACCGCCGCATCCGTATCAGCGTCGTCCGGGCGGCGGATGTCACCGCCTGGGCACACCACGGGATCATCGCCACTGGTTACATTCAGGACTCCGGCGAGGTAGCACAATGTCACAGTCAATAACTATCGGTAGCCAGTCCGGCGATCGCCCTGGGTGGCCGAGGGACGATTGATTATCGCCGTCACTCGTCACGGATTCGCCCCACGGCAACTCGCCCTAACGTTAGCCGTGATTTGACGGCGCATTCGACGCTACTTGGCAGGCGATTGACTAGAAATGTTTGAGGGGATGCAGGCTTTCCGTTGACAAAGAAGTGACCTTCCGCTTGGGACAATGTAAGTACCACCGAACAAATACCCCAAGACAGAAGGCCAGCCTTGCCCCGACATGTCCACCGAGCCCATCGACTGCGAACAGCTCGACATCTCCAGCCTGCTCGCGATGCTCGGGGAGATTCCTGACCCGCGCAACACGAAGGGGGCGATCTACAGCCTGCGGTACATTCTGTCGACCTCGCTTGTCTCGACAATGACGGGCGCCAAGCACCTCAGCGAGATCGGCCGCTGGGCCACGAGGATACCCCAGCCCCTGCTGGCCCGGTTGGGCGCGCCCTACGACCACTTTCTCGGAAGGTACCGAGTACCCAGTGAGAAGACAATCCGCAGGGTCCTCCAGGTCATCGACATTGCGGCCCTGGACGCCCGCATCGGTTGCTGGCTGTTCGCGCAGACCGCCTGGGAGAACGGAGAACAGATCGCCATCGCGATCGACGGCACGGTCATGCGTGGAGCCTGGGTAGACGAGAAGACGCAGGTCAAGCTACTCGCCGCAATGATCCACGGAAGAGGTCTCGTCGTCGGACAGATCCGCGTCCCCGACGACACCAACGAGATCACCCAGGTCGAGGACCTGCTCGACCAGCTTCCGGACATGCCGGGCAGGCCGACCGTGACCCTCGACGCGGCGCATACGCAGAACGACACCGCAAAGGACATCGTCAAGCACGGGATGGATTATGTGATGACCGTGAAGGGGAACCGCCCGACACTAAAAAAGCAGACGTTCGACCGGGTCCTTCCACTTCTCCAGGAACCAGCCCACCACGAGGTCGAGGAACGTGGACACGGCCGGATCAAAAACTGGCAGACCTGGGCCACGAAAGCCGAAGGTATCGAGTTCCCGCATGTCAAAAATGCGGCCATCATCCGGCGAGACGAATTCGACCTCGCCGGAACTCGCCTCACTCGCGAATATGCCCTCGTCCTCACCAGCGCAACGAGCACGCACGCCACAGCGCACTACTTCCACTCCCACGTCCGCGGGCAGTGGGGCATCGAAAACCAAATCCACTACACCCGCGACACCGCCTGGCGTGAGGACGACGATCCGACCTACTCCGGGAACACCAACCACGCCTTCGCGAGCCTTCGGAACCTGACCATCGGAATCTTCCGCCTCAACGGCACGAGGAAAATCAAGGAGACCCTTGAGGAGGTCGCCGCCGATCGCAACGTGGCCCTCGACCTGCTCGTCACAGCCTGTAGCAGATCAAAGCGGTGAGCTACCTCGCCGGAGCCCTGGGTTACATCCCGGACGGCACCTGCGGTTGCCGCCGGTAGGGGTCCGAAACCGGGACAAACCGCGGGAGGCTACGCCGCGTGCGCGGCCGGTGTCGATGTCCGAGGTCACGTGCACGGATGTGCGAGTTCCTCGGCACGCAGGGTCCCGGGGTAGAGAGATTCAGAGGCTGCCGGTCGGTTCGACAGCGGGGGCGTCGTCGGCCAGTGCCCGGTACAGGGACGCGACCGAGGGTGCGTGGCGGCGTTCTTGCCGGTCTTGATGGTCAGCTTCTTCACGATCTCGGGGGTGGGGACGCCGCGGTCCTCGATCACGCGGCGGGAATGGACCGGATGTCGGATGTATGTGTCAACACGGCGCTCCAGCCTATGCCGCCCATCGGGCGGCGTTGGCGCAGGCCGCCGCCGGCCGCGACCCGCGTATCGGCGGGTGGAACCCGGCGAACCTGCACTGGCTGCTGGTCCGGACGGGGCCGTGCAGCATCCTGGACGTCGCCGCCCGCGCCGGGGTCTGGGTAATGCGGGTGCAGGGTCCGGGCGGCTTCCGCCAAGCCAGCACAGCGCTGTCCACCGAAACGGGATCGCTCCAGCTAGTGGGGCACATGGATTAGTGGGGCCAG
>NZ_CAUVXL010000199.1:0-23438 GCF_963555915.1 Protofrankia sp. Cas4 | reverse complement strand
GGGTCGACTGCGGCCGGGTGTTCACGCATGAGAATGGCCGGCGGTTGACTCCGAACGGTGTGTCGCAACGCTTTGACCGGCTGCTCGCCCGGTTCACCACGATCCGGCGGGAGCATGAGGACAAAGGCTGGGACACGGCGTTCCTCGCGGCACGCCACCGCATGCCCGTCGTCGCTATCGAGACCGCGTTGGCGTTCGGGCCGTTGCCACCCATCCGACTACATGATCTTCGTCATACTGCGGCCAGTCTTACCTACCGGGCGACGCGGGATCTGAAGTTGGTGTCGGAGTTGCTGGGTCATTCCAGCATTCAGTTCACCAGCGACGTGTATACGTCGATCTTCGAGGAGGTGGATCGGGACGCCGCGGAGGCGGTCGCGGATATCGTTCCGCGCGCGCACCGTCCGGCCGGTTCCGCACCTGAGGGCACGGTCGCGACCGATAGTCCCATGGGAACAGTCGTCAATTTTGATCGGGGAAAGGATGTGACCGGGTAGGGCTGCGGTGCCCGCCCGTGAGGGGGCCGGGGCTGGTGTTACAGCAGCTCGGCGCGTCGTAGGGCCGGTTCGGTCCGGACGTTCTCGAGAAAGACGGCGGTTGTCTGTTCCTCGTGCAGGTCGTCGAGGGTGTCGCCGTCGGTGGTTGCCGCGGGCAGCGTGGCGACGGTGGCGGCCACGTCGCCGGCGTCGGTGGCCCAGGAGAGCACGAGCGCACGGCGGGCGGGGTTGTAGGCGTAGCGGCTCATCGTCCGGCCTGTCCTCGCGCTCTCGGTTTCATCCATCGCCCACTGTGGCGGTCGTCGATGCTCGACGACCGGGAAGCACTGTCCGTAGTTGCCATCCGCGGGAGGAAATATGGTTGCTGTTGCAACGTCACCACCACGTCACCACCAGGGCTAGTTGTGGATCTCTATGGCGATCTCCGTGGCCTGTTCGTGCAGGTCAGCGGGTGTGGGGCGGGTGGGACTCGAACCCACGACCGACGGATTATGAGTCCGCTGCTCTAACCGACTGAGCTACCGCCCCGTGACCGCCGCACCGGTCAGACCGACCGTATCGGTGGCTGGCGCCGACGGGGGCGAGCATATCCGCTGCCGGAGACTCGGATGCGATCCTCTGCCCACAGGATGCGCCCGACAGGTGCATCACAGCCGCGGCCCAGCGTCTCGACAGTTTCCGATCGGAAGGTGACCAGTACCGGCCGCCAGCCCGGTGGCCATGAGACGAGGAGATCGCGCCAACCATGACCGACGATCAGACGACCGGTCGGACCAGAAGTAAGAAGGGACTCGCTTGGGCGGCGGGTCTGGTGACGGCAGGGGCTCTCACTGGCGGTGTGCTCGCCGGCACAACCAGTGCCTCCGCTGCCACGGAGAACTCCCCTGCCGCGGTGGTGGCCGCGGCGGACAGCAGTTCCACCACCCCCACCGCCCCCGCGACCACGGGTACCGCCGCGGGCCAGCCTCAGAGCCAGCCCCAGGGCCAGCCCAAAGGCCAGGCCGGCGGGGCAACGCCGGCGCGCAGTGACGAGAAACAGTTGACCGGCACCGACGCGGAGAAGGCGCGTGCAGCGGCGCTGCAGGCCGTTCCCGGCGGCACGGTGTACCGGGTCGAAACCGACGCCGGTGACGCCGAGTACGAGGCACACATGAAGAAAGCCGACGGCTCGCTCGTCACCGTCAAGCTTGACAAGAACTTCACCGTTATCAAGGTCGAGGACGGGATGGGTGCCGGTGATCCCGCTCCGTCCGGCCAGCACGGTACCAGGATGAGCGGCTGAAGTAAGAGCGACCGGCAACAGGGGACGCGGCGTCGCGGGGCTGGGGCACGCACCTCGCCGGGTTGTCGTCGGTCCACACCCAACACCTCCGATGCCTCCCTCCGCCGCCTCGCGACGCATCCACCCCAACCCCACTCCTTGATCCGTATTCCCTTCGGTGCGACGAGTGGAAGAAAGGCGTCAGGAGGCGCCGGTTTTCGGGCAGAAAATGTATGTCAACCATCCACTCGTGCTGGACCGGCGACCCACCAAGGCATCGCTGCCACAGCGGCTATACATCCACGCGGCCACCCGCCGGCCCCCACTCGCCGGCCTGCACATCCGCTACCGTGGCGCGTTTGCCTACATCGAGGGCCGGCTCGCCGACGGCGAGAGCATCCCGCTGATGCGGCTGCGCTACACCGGATCCGCCACCCACTGGGGATTCGCCCTCTCCCTCGCGAGCAACAACGGATACCAGGACACCCTCCTGCCCACCGTCACCGTCACCGGCACCCCCGAAGAGACCCTCGACTACGCCTGCCAGCTGTACCTGTTGACCCCCGGCATCTAACCGGCCCCACACCATGCGCCCAGGTGTCAACCCCCGAAGGACTTACGAGCGAGACCACTCACAACGCCTGACGCCGGGGCGGTTACGCGGTTGTTCAGTCGCCACGTAGCCGCCCGGCCCGGCGGCTGAATGCGGCCGGCCCGGCTGTATGAGTCGATGTCTGCGGTGCGCTCGCGATCGTGGATGAACAGATCTACCCTGAGGAATATGACCATCACAACTGAGGCTGCACCGATAACGACCCGTCGAGGTGCGCCCGTGCCCGACACCGAGGCGGAGGCGTTCCGGGCCGCGCGACCCGCGGACGTACCCGAGTCGCTGGACGAACCCGAGTCGCTGGACGTACTCGAGTCGGGGATCCGCCAACCGTTGGCCGGCCAGCCGGTCGCGGTGCGGTGGCGTCGCCGACCCGCGGTGCGCGCCCTGGGCATGCGGCCCACGACGGCGCGGCTGTGGGCACTGGTCATGGTGGTCGGTTTCCTCACCGCCGGGGCGATCGAGCCGATACCGGACGGCCCGGATCCGGTTGTGCCCGCCTGGATCAACGCCGTCGGCAACGTGACCCTGTTGATCCTGCTCGCCGCCGTCGTGACGCTGCTCGCCGGCCGACGCGCCGGGTACGGCCTGGCCACCTATGCAAGCGCGGGTCTCGTCCTGCTGTCGGCGCTGTGCCCGACATCTGGTCACCATGTGCTGGCGCCCTGGTGGTTCGGCCAGTTTGCCATCACCGTCGGGCTGTTCGCCGGATCCCTCGCGCTGCGTTCCCGGGCGGCCCATTCTCAGGCTGCCCATTCCCGGGCAGCCCGGTCGCAGGCCCTACGACGACGTCCAGGGGAATGACGGGCGGTTGATCTTCTTTGCCGGGGTTCCCGATGGTTTCCGGCCTCCGCCGATCTTCAGCAGGACGAACGTGACGGATTCGGCGACGTAGAAGACGCCGAGCGCGGCCAGGACGACGAGTCCGGGTACGAGCACGAAGAGAAAGCCGGGAACCAGGACCGCGACGAACGCGGCGAACTGACCGAACCCGGGGTGCCACAGGGTGGAAATTCCTGACTTGCGGACAGCGGCAAGCCTGACCGCTCCCCACATGAGCCATCGTCGTAAGAAGGACACGTCCAGTTCCCGCATCGCGCGCCGGAAGATTCCGTCCGCGTCGGCGCGTTCGATGCCGCCACGGTCGGCCAGTCCCCAAAGCCAGTCATGGAGGATGGCTGCCTTGGTGTACCGTCCATACCTGGGTATCAGCCAGGTGAAGATTTGCGGTACCGACGCGAAGTCGGTGACGAAGCCCTTCTCGACAGTGAACAGCTGCTCGTTGCCCTGATACACGACCGCCTCCAGGACCCGCCAACTCACCTCGTCGATCTCTTCGACGACAACACCGCCGCTGACGAATGGCATGGCTCCCTCGTTACTTCGCTCGGAGGTCTTCGATCAATGACGGAAAGTAGCGGTATGGATGGTCGTGGTGCGGCGGGTGCGGCGGGTGCGGCCCGTTACGGCGTTCATCTTCCGGTCCTCGACGTGCCGCTGTCCGCCAGTCGTGAACTGTTCGTGGAACTGTCCGAACTCGGCTACACCGATTTCTGGTCCGCCGAGGCCGACACTACCGACGGAATCATCCCGTTGGCACTCACCTCGTGCTGGGTGCCGACCGCGCGGCTGGGAACGGCGATTCTGCCTGTCTTCACCCGCGGGCCGGCGCTGTTGGCCACCACCGCGGCCACGCTCGCCGAAGCCGCACCCGGCCGGTTCGCGCTCGGCATCGGAGCGTCATCCAAGCCCATCGTCGAGGGCTGGAACGGCATCCCGTTCACCGAGCCCTACCGCCACACCCGCGACATGGTCCGCTTCCTGCGGCAGGCGTTCGCGGGTGAGCGGGTCGACGCGGCGTTCGACACCTTCACCGTGCGCGGTTTCCGCCTCGGAGTGGTCCCACAGGTGCCACCGGCACTCCTGGTCGCCGCGCTGCGGCCGGGGATGCTGCGGATGGCGTCGCGCGAGGCCGACGGCGTCATCCTCAACTGGCTGTCCGCGGACGACCTGCGTGACACCGTGCGCGCCGAGGTCGGTCCGGACAAGGAAATCGTCTGTAAGGTCTTCGTCTCGACCAATCCGGACCCCGACCGTTTGCGCACCGAGGCCCGGCGAATGATCGCCGCGTATCTCAACGTGGAGGTCTACGCCGCCTACCAGCGCTGGTTGGGGCGGGAGAAACTGCTCACACCGATGTGGGATGCGTGGGCGGCGGGCGACCGGCGTGGCGCGGTCGCTGCGATCCCGGACGAGGTCGTCGACCAGCTGATCGTCCATGGCACGCCCGAGCAGTGCCGGGCTGGGATCCAACGCTACGTGGACGCCGGCGCCACCACGGTCGTCATCGTCGGGATCGGGTGGGGCGACCCCGCTGACGATGTGATGCGTGCGGTTGCGCCTGGTGCGACGCGACAGGCCCGCACCTGACCGATGCGCAGCGACATACTCAAATAGCGCTCCCGCGACAGGACTCGAACCTGTAACCTGCCGGTTAACAGCCGGACGCTCTGCCAATTGAGCTACGCGGGACCGCGATGCTCCGGACCACGGTCCCGAGCACCTGACTTGGCAAGGGTACCTGAGGTTCGCGCAGACCGGTCGACGGGGTAGGAATCCCGAGGTCGGTCAGCGGGCGCAGCGCTGCCCACCGACCGGCGGGCAGGCGGCACGCAGGCGGCAGGCGGGCAGGCGGCATCCTGCCGATCGTCGTCCGGCCCGGGCGGCAGAGGCGCGATCATTCGCTTGGCGCGCCTTTGGAGGCCCCCGGAACCCACCCGGGCCAACGAGGTGCGATCATCCAGTTTCCGCGCCTTTTCAGGCCCTTGGAACCAGCGGGAGGCACCATGTACGTCAGGCCCGGTTTCGTTGTCGGTCTCGGGCTCGGCTACCTACTCGGCGCGCGTGCGGGTCGGGAGCGCTATGACGTGATCATGCGTCAGGCGCGCTCGCTCCGGGAGCGTCCGGAGGTACAGAGCGCGGCCGGCGTCGTTTCGGCCCAGGCCGGTGGGCTCGTCGACAAGGTCCGCCAGACGGTGGGTGGAGTCACGGGTCGAGGCAGTCGCCCACCGACGACCGGCGCCTTCGCCGGCACGGTCGGCGCGCACAGTGCGAACGGCTCTGGCGCTGTGCACACCTCCTGATCTCCAGCGGTCCTGTGTCAGCAGATGGCACCCAACGGCTCCCGCGACGGCTCCCGTGACGGCTCGCACAGCGGCTCGCACAGCGGCGCCGGGCCGGATGGTCCGTCTGAGCAGGTCGCCGCGTTGGCCCATGTGATCGACCTGTTGGCCCGCCGGCACGCGTTGGGGATCTTCTGGCAGCTGCGGGAGGCTCCGGCTACATTCCGTTCACTCGCACTGCGCTTGGCGGCTCCGCAGGCCCAGTTGTCGCAACGGCTGCGGGAACTGCGCGAGGCCGGGATCGTAGAGGTAGACGAGGCTGGTGACTATCGGCTCACCGTGCACGGACGTCGCCTGCAAGGTGCTCTCGAACCGGTCGCGGCCTGGGCGGGGCAGTGGGCGCGGCTCAGCCCGCGTGGGCGGGTGCCACGCGGATCGAGCACCCGTGGCCGAGGTGAACCGTGAGTTCCCGTCGTGGCCGGCCGGCGAATTGTGCCCGGCCGGCGAACGTCGACGGGCGAACAGGCGTCGACGGATGGATGGACGTCGGTGGGCAGGCGAATGCCGGCAGGTGGTCTCGGCGGAGCCGTTGGGACCGGTGTGGACATGCTCGTAAAATCATCTTTCGTGACAACATCCGTGTCCGTCGTCACCCGCGACCGCTCGTCAGAAGTCGACCTACCTCGCCTGCAGAGCGGCGTCCAACCGCAGCGCCTCCTCACGACGCTTCTCGGCGACTACTGGAACGGACGTAAGGAGCACATACCGTCCGCGGCCCTTGTGCATCTGCTGGCGGACTTCGGTGTCTCCACAGTTGGCGCGCGTGCCGCACTGAGCCGACTCGCCCGGCGAGGTCTGCTGGATTCCTCGCGGATCGGCCGCAACACGTACTACGGCCTGACCGGCCAGGCAGCCGACGCCCTGCGGGAGGGTGCCGGGCGCATTCTGTCGTTCGGGCAGTGCCACACGCCCTGGGACGGCCACTGGACGGTGGCCGCCTTCTCCATTCCGGAAGAGCAGCGTGATGTGCGCCATGCCGTCCGGAACAAACTGCGTTGGCTGGGTTTCGCCCCATTGTATGACGGCATGTGGGTGACGCCCCGGTCGGTCGCGGATGCGGCCTTCCGAATGTTCGCGGAACTCGACGTTTCCCAGGCGACCATCATGACGGCCACCGCCGAAACCGGGATCATCGGCCCCCGGTCGCCGATCGAGGCGTGGGATCTGCGCGACCTGCGGTTCCGCTATGAGGAGTTCATTGTCGTCCATACGCCCCTGCTGGGGCGGATCAGACTGGGCGAGGTGGGCCCGTCCGAGTCGCTGGTTGCCCGTACCGCCGTGATGGACGCGTGGCGACGGTTCCCAAGTCTTGATCCCGACCTGCCGCTGGACCTGCTGCCGGCGCGCTGGCCGCGCGGTGAGGCACATCAGGTTTTCGGCGAGATCTACAATGCGCTCGCGCCACGCGCGGTCGATCGGGTATGCCAGATAATCATGGAGATTTCGCCGGAGCTCGACGGCCTCGTCCGTCACTACACGATCACTTGGGACTGCTGACCACCTGGAGCGCCCGCCCCTGTTGCCGGCCGCAGGTCAGGGGCTTGCCGGCCGGTCGGTAAGTATCGATGAAGGCCACCGGAACCGTTACGGCTCCGTCCCGTCGACCGGGTATCCACCGGCCGGCACGCTTCGGCACGACCAGGTTCATACCTAGGTGTGCTAAAAACGAGACAAACGAGGCATTTTTGGCATGGGTTGGGAGAATCTCATGGGTCTTGCGGCGGCAGCGCATCACACGGCCGACTACGACCTGCTGTTCGTCTGCGTGTCCGTCGGTCTGGCGCTGATGGGTTCGTTTGCCGCACTGGTGAGCGCGTTACGCATTCCCGGGAGCGGGGCCGCCGTGCGGCGACGCTGGGTCGCGTCCGCCGCCTTGTCTCTCGGCGGCGGCGCAATCTGGGCGATGCACTTCATGGGCATGGTCGCGTATCACGTCGAGGGGATGGACATCACCTACGACCTGGGCCTGACCGCGCTTTCCCTCGTCATCGCGGTGGCGGTGTCGGGAATCGGCCTGATGGTCGTCGCAACGAATCCCCGCAGCGTGGCTCGACTGGGTTTCGGCGGGCTCATCGCCGGTCTCGGTGTCGCGGCGATGCACTACACGGGCATGGCCGCGATGCGGACCGGCAGCACCGTCACCTACGACCTGACGCTCGTCGCGATCTCGGTTGTGATAGCCGTGGTTGCGGCGCTGGCCGCGCTGTGGATCGCCTTTCGGGTACGTAGCCGCAACCACGTGTTGGCCGCGTCGGTGGTGATGGCGGCAGCCGTCTGCGGCATGCACTACACGGGCATGGCCGCCACCCGGGTCGCCGTCACGTCCGGGGTGACGCAGCCCGGTGATGGCGTCGACCCGATCACGTTGAGCCTCGCCGTGTGCGTCCTGGCCTTCTCCATCCTGGCGATAGTCATCTTCTCGGCCCTGGGCGGGGTCAGCGAGACGGACGTCTTCACTCGTGCGGCCGCGGTCCACGGCCAGGCTGCACCCTTGGCGGGAGGCCCGCTGTCACCCTCAGTGGAAGGCCCGCCGGTGGACGTGTTCGGCCGGACAGATGACGCCGGGCGGCGGGGACACCGCCGTGACCGCGTCACGCGACTGTGAGAACGCGACTGTGAGAACGCGGCTCCGGCACAGCCGGCAGCACGACATCCGCGCGGGCGGTCATACGGTAGGCGGGTGAACCTGTTCGATGGCGGGCTCGAGCAGGCCCTCGCGACGTCGGGTCCGCTCGCGGCCCGGCTGCGTCCCCGCACCCTCGATGATGTCGTCGGGCAACGTCACCTGCTCGGGCCGGGCAGCCCGCTGCGGCGCCTGGCCGAGGGCGGCGGTACGACCTCGGTCCTGCTGTGGGGGCCGCCGGGTACCGGCAAGACAACCCTGGCCCACGTCATTGCGGGTTCCGGTGGGCGCCGGTTCCGTGAGTTGTCGGCGGTCACGGCCGGGGTGAAGGATGTGCGGGCGGCGATCGACGAGGCGCGTGACGCGCTGGCGATGTCCGGTGTGCGGACGGTGCTGTTCATCGACGAGGTCCACCGTTTCACCAGGACCCAGCAGGATGCACTGTTGCCCGCGGTGGAGAACGGCTTGGTCACGCTGGTCGCCGCCACCACCGAGAATCCGTTCTTCGCGGTGGTGGCACCGCTGCTGTCCCGGTCGCTACTGCTCACGCTCGAGCCGCTCACCGACGGCGATCTCCTCATCCTGATCAACCGGGCGCTCGCCGACCCTCGTGGTTATGGTGGCCGACTCGCGTTGGACGATGACGCGGTCGATCATCTGCTGCGCCTGGCCGGCGGCGACGCCCGACGTGTCCTGACCGCGCTGCAGGCCGCCGGCGACGCCGCGCTCGCGGCGCTGGGGGCGCTGGGGGCTCGCGGGGCGGATGCCCCCGCCCGCGTCGACCTCGCAACTGTCGAGCAAGCGGTGAACAGGGCCGCGGTCAGCTACGACCGGGCCGGTGACCAGCACTATGACGTGGCGAGCGCGTTCATCAAGTCCATCCGTGGCGGGGATGTCGACGCAGCCCTGCACTACCTGGCCCGGATGCTGGAAGCGGGGGAGGACCCTCGTTTCATCGCCCGCAGGTTGATCATCTTGGCCAGTGAGGACGTGGGACTGGCTGAGCCCGGCGCACTGGGCGTGGCGGTGGCCGCGGCGGCGGCCCTGGAGGCGGTGGGCCTGCCCGAGGCACGGCTTGCGCTGGCCCAGGCCGTGATCCATCTCGCGCTGGCACCGAAGTCCAACGCTGTCATCCGGGCCGTCGACGCGGCTGTGGCCGATGTCCGGGCGGGGCGTGCCGGCCCGGTGCCCGTCCATCTTCGCGACGGGCACTACCCGGGCGCGGGTCGGCTGGGCCATGGCGGGGGCTACCGGTATCCCCACGACCACCCCGGTGGCGTGGTCGGCCAGCAGTATGCGCCCGACTCGTTGGTGGCTCGCGACTACTACCAGCCGAGCGGGAACGGGTTCGAATCGCGTGCCTCGCAGCGGCTGGCGTTCCTGCGTGCCACCCTGCGAGGCGCCGGTCATCCGGCCGCCGCCCACGGCGATGTGGACGAGCCGTCAGGGGCGAGTGGCCACGAAGCTGGTCGCGCTCGGTAGGGTCGCTCCAGGAACGCCCCAGCCTCGGGCGTTCCCGGCCGGTCCACCGACCGTGACCACGGCAGGAGCCCACCAGGGAGGCTCTGGCGGTTCTGGCGGACGTCGGTGGTACGGCCGGTAATGGATGAACATCCACCGGATGGCCGTGAGCCGGTGCCCCGATGCTGTCGGGTACCGCGTCCGGGCGCCGGTACTGTTGGGTTACGCCGATATTACTGGATTACGACAATAGTGCTTGATTATGACGATATGGCTGGGCTACGGCCCATGACAGCGGAGGCGGAGCACACATGTCCGGTGGTGCGATCGCGGGACTGATCGCGGCGGGGGCGTTCTCCGTGCTCGTCCTGTTCGGCTGCTACGTGTTGTTCAAGCTTGGGAAGATCTTCGACGAGGCGGCCGCGCGGGTTCGTCAGACCGGGCTTGTCATCGACGAGGGCACCGCGCGGGTTCGGCAGGCGGGCGCGACCGTGGACGAGGTGAACCTTGCCCTCAGCCATGTGAACAAGGAGCTGGACCGGGTCGACGCCATCACGGCGAACGTGCAGTCGATCTCGACGAACATCTCCTCGCTCACGTCGCTGTTCGCGGCCACGCTCGGTGGTCCGGTCGTGCGGGTCGCGGCGTTCACCTACGGGGTTCGGCGCGCGGCGGCCAAGCGGAGCCGCGCGGACATCGAGTCGCGGGTCACGGCGGAGATCAAGGCCGACCGCACGTCCCGGCGGACCGCGCGGCGCGCCGGCACGGCCGGCGTCGGGGTACCGGGGCTGCAGACATCCGGCGCCGGGGTTCCGGGGCCCGAGAGCAGGAGTGCATAATGCCCCGGATGTTCTACATCGCCCTTGGTGCGGCGGTCGGCGTGGTCACCGTTCGGCGGGCCGCCCGCGCGGCGTCCACGCTCACCCCGGCGCACATGGCCGGTTCCCTCGCGCAGTCGGTGCAGGATTTCGTGGCGGACGTCCGGGAGGGCATGGCGGAGCGGGAGGATGAACTTCGGCAGGCTCTCGGGATCGGCGCCAGTGACGGCGGTGACGCCGGTGCACCGGGTGGGACATCCGACGGGCGAGCCGACGTGCCGGACGTCGCGGATGCGCACCGCCGCTAGCTTGCCCGGGAGGTCCGGGAGGTCCGGGAGGTCCGGGAGGTCGTCCGGGGACGGGGGCGGGGGCGCCCGGTGACCCGCCGGACGGGCGTGCGCGTCGGTGTGGACGTGGGCACGGTACGGGTGGGAGTCGCCGCCAGCGATCCTGATGCAAGGATCGCTTTTCCGGTGACGACGTTGCGACGCGATCCCCGAATGCAACGCGATCTTGATGAGCTTGCAATTATTATTCGGGATCGTCGGGCTGTGGAGGTCGTCGTGGGTCTGCCGACGCAGCTGTCCGGGGTCGAGGGGCCAGCGGCCCGCCAGGCTCGGGCCTACGCCGATCTTCTTGCGGCACGCGTTACCCCTGTCCCGGTTCGGCTGGTCGACGAGCGGATGACCACGGTCGTGGCCCACCGTCGGATGGCTGAACGTGGCATGCGTGCCCGGGCTCGTCGTGGAGTTGTGGATCAGGAGGCAGCCGTGCAGATCCTGCAGTCCGTGCTGGACGCCCCGCCGGACGGGGGCGCGGCCCGAGCAGCGGTCACGCCGCCTGCCGGTCAACGGGTGGACGAGGCTTCGATGCGCGTGCGCAGGGGAGCCGAGGAACCGAGGTCGGACCGACCCGCGGACAGCGCGTGATCAGCGATGATCTCGATGAGTTGCTCGGTGACGCGCCGAACGGCGGTAGGCCCGAGCACCATCCGGACGACGACGACGACGACGACGGCCACGGCCACGGCCACGGCGATGACGATGACGGCCACAGCGACGACGGCGGCCCATCGAACGGCGGTCGCCGCAGCAGGCGTAACCAGGCCGGACAACGCAGACCCGCTGCCGTTCCGAAGCTTGTCGCGATCCTGGTCGTGGTAGCCGGATTGCTCGCCGGCGGAATTTACGGCGCGGGGAAGGTGATCGGGCGCATCGCGAAGGGCGAGTCGGCCGCCGACTTTGCCGGGCCCGGTGACGGTTCGGTCATCATCCAGATCCAGGCCGGGTCAACCGCCCGCGACATCGCGCGGGTGCTGGCGTCCGCGGACGTCGTGCGAACCCCGGCAGCGTTCGTCAACGCGGCCGCGGCCGACGAGCGGTCGCGGTCCATCCAGCCCGGCTTCTACAAGGTCAAGCAGCGGGTGCGCGCGGTCGACGCACTCGCCGCGCTGCTCGACGCCAGGTCGCACGCGCTGTTCCGGCTCACCATCGCCGAGGGCATGACCACCCGGCAGGTCCTCACGGCGCTCGCGGACCGTACCGGCCAGCCGCTTGCAGCGCTCGAGGCCCTCGTGAAGAACCCGGGCGAGCTCCAGCTGCCGTCCTATGCCAGCGGGGTCGAGGGCTATCTGTACCCGTTCACCTACGACCTGCAACCAGGTGCATCGCTGACTGTCACGGTCAAGATGTTCGTCGACCGATTCAGGACGGAGACGGCATCCCTCGACATCGAGGCTGGCGCGGCTGCTCTGGGCCGTACCCCACAGGACGTCATCACGGTCGCGTCCATCATCGAGCGTGAGGTGAAGAACCCCGAGGAGGGCCCGAAGGTCGCCCGGGTCATCTACAACCGGCTTGCCGACACCTCCGGGGCTTTCCGTCGGCTGGACCTCGACTCGACCACCCGGTATGCGCTCAACGAATACGAGGGTCCGCTGACCCAGAATCAGCTGAACAGCAACAACCCCTACAACACCCGCAAGGTGTCCGGGTTGCCGCCGGGGGCCATCTCCAACCCTGGTCGATGGGCGCTGGAATCCGCGCTGCATCCGGCGGCGGGGCCGTGGCTGTACTTCGTGTCGTTGCCGAAGTCGAATGTGACGATTTTCGCGACCACGGACAAGGAGTGGCAGGAAGCGCTCGCACGCTACCGTTCCGAGGGGGGCTCGTGACCCGCCGGCGGGCCGCCGTCCTCGGCATGCCGGTGGCGCACTCGCTGTCACCCATTCTGCATACAACCGCCTATGCGGCGCTGGGACTCGACTGGGACTACACGGCCGTCGAGTGTGACGAAAGCGCCCTGGCGGAGCTGCTCGGCCGGGTACGGGTTAATCCGGGCTGGGCGGGCCTGTCGCTCACCATGCCGCTCAAGACGGCCGTCCTGGCACTGCTCGACACACTGGACGACACCGCGGCGCTTCTCGGCGCCGTCAACACCATCGTCGTCCGTCCGGGCCCGACCGGCGGGACACCTGCGCGCCTGCACGGGTTCAACACCGATGTCATGGGCATCGCCCACGCGGTCACCCAGGTTCTCGGTACCGGCGTGGCACCGCGTAGCCCCCTGGTGCTCGGCGCGGGGGGAACCGCGCGAGCCGCCCTCGGCGCGTTGGCCAGCCTCGGCGCAGACCGGGTCGATCTGGTCGCGCGCCGCCCCGCGGCGGCGGCGCTCCTGGTCGACATCGGTGGCGCGCTCGGGCTCGGCGTCACGGTCCACCGTTGGGGATCACCGGATTCGGGAATCCTCGCCCGTCCGGGCGGGCCGGGGTCCCTGCGCGGCGCCGACATCGTCCTCGCGACCACCCCGGCCGGCGTGACCGACGATCTGGCACGCCACCCGTGGCCGTCCTCGACCGCGCTGGTCGAGCTGCTCTACCACCCGTGGCCCACCCGCCTGGCCGCTCGTGCACAGGCCGCCGGAGCGGCGCTCGCCGGTGGGCTGGTCGTACTCGCGGCCCAGGCGGGCGGCCAGGTACGGCTGTTCACCGGCGCCGAGGTGGATGTGGGTCTGCTGCTCGACGCGGGCCGGCGGGCGCTGGAGCTGCGGTCGGCATCGGGATCGGCATCGGGATCGGCGCCGGCGCCGGCGCCGACCGCCGCCGTCGGTTCCGGCGGCGGGACACCCGTGTGAACCTCGCTGCGGCCGCGTCCACCAGTGTGATCGTTCTTGCCGCACTGGGCGCTGTGCCGGTGCTTCCCGCACTGGTAGGTGCCTTCGGGCCGGCGGACGGTGAGCAGATCCGCGGGCCGGTACCCACCAGCTGGTTGCTGGGCGTGCTCACCGGCGTGGTGGTCGTCGCGTTCGCCGTCAAGCTGGCCGACCATGTCAACTGGCTGCCGGCATACGCCTACCTCGGGGTGGTGGGTGTGACGCTGGCCGTCATCGACGTCCGGGTTCACCGCCTGCCCGATGCGCTCACGTTGCCGTCCTATCCGATCCTGGCCGTGCTGTTCGGGATAGCGGCCCTCACCGATGGGGATCCGGGACGGTGGATGCGCGGTGTGCTCGCCGCGGCGGTCGTGTCCGCGGTGTCTGCGGCGTTGTGGGCGTTACCCGGAGCCGGCCTCGGGTTCGGTGACGTGAAACTGGCCGGTCTGCTCGGCGGCGCTCTCGGGTGGCTCGGTGCCCCGGTCGTCCTCACCGGGTTCATGGTGGGGATGACGTTGGCCGGGATGTGGGCACTGCTCCTGCTGGTGACCAGGCGGGCGAGTCTGCGCGCGCACATCGCCTACGGGCCGTTTCTGCTCGCGGGCGCTTTCGTCGCGGTCCTGGGCAGCCGCTGACCAACGCCTGTCCGGTTCGCGTCGATGGCCGGCGTGCGATGGCCGGCGTGCGATGGCCGGCATGCGTGGAAGACTGGATTCATGCTGCGTTGGCTGACTGCAGGGGAGTCGCACGGCCCGGCTCTGGTGGCGACCGTCGAGGGGATGCCGGCCGGTATCCGGGTGTCGAGCTCCCAGATCGCAGACGAACTCGCCCGCCGCCGCCTGGGGCACGGCCGCGGCGCGCGGATGAGCTTCGAGCGTGACGAGGTCGAGCTGCTGGGGGGCATGCGCCACGGCCTCACCCTGGGCGGTCCGGTCAGCATCCTCGTCCGCAACACCGAGTGGCCCAAGTGGCGCCAGGTCATGGCGCCCGATGCGCCCGATGCGGTCGACGCCGCGGAGCTGGCGGGTCTGGCCCGAAACGCTCCGCTGACCCGGCCCCGACCCGGGCATGCGGACCTGGCCGGGATGCAGAAATACGGCTTTTCCGACGCCCGGCCCGTCCTCGAGCGGGCCAGCGCGCGCGAGACCGCGGCGCGTGTCGCCCTCGGGACCGTAGCCAAGGCCCTGCTCCGGCAGGCCTACGGCATCGAGGTCGTCTCGCACGTGGTGGCGATCGGCAGCGTGGAGACACCGCCCGGCTCGCCACCACCACAGCCGGTGACCATGGATGTGGTGGACGCCGATCCGGTCCGGTGCGCCGACCCGGCGACGAGTATCCGGATGGTCGCCGAGATCGACGCGGCCCGTCGGGACGCCGACACTCTCGGCGGGATCGTCGAGGTCCTGGCCTACGGTTGTCCACCGGGGCTGGGTAGCTACGTCCACGGTGACCGTCGCCTCGACGCTCGGATCGCCGGTGAGCTGATGGGCATCCAGGCCATCAAGGGAGTGGAGTTCGGTGACGGTTTCACAACGGCCCGGCGGCGGGGGTCGCAGGCCCACGACGAGATCGAACGGCTGCCCGCCGACGGCGTGTCAGGGGCGCCGTATCGGGTGCGCCGGGCCAGCGACCGTGCCGGCGGCGTTGAAGGCGGGATGACCACCGGCGAGCCGCTGCGGGTCCGCGCGGCCATGAAGCCGATCTCGACGTTGTCCCGGCCGCTGGCCACGATCGACGTCGCCACCGGCGAACAGGCGGTCGCGATCGCGCAGCGCTCCGACGTGTGCGCGGTACCCGCCGCGGGGGTCGTCGCCGAGGCCATGGTCGCACTCGCGCTCGCCGACGCGGCCGTGGAGAAGTTCGGTGGCGACTCGGTGGAGGAGTCCCGGCGCAACTGTGAGGCGTACCTGAAGTCGCTGATCATCAGGTCGGAGCCGGTATGATCGCCGCTGACAGCGGCGGTGGCGGACGACGGCCGGTCGTGGTGCTCGTGGGCCCGCCCGGCTCCGGGAAGACCACGGTGGGGCAGGTGCTCGCGCGGCGGCTCGGGACGGCCTTCCGCGACACCGACGCCGATGTGGCGCGCCATGCCGGGATGCCGGTCGGCGACATCTTCATCGAGCGTGGTGAGGACGCGTTCCGTGCCCTGGAGCGGGACGCGGTCGCACGCGCCCTGACCGAGCATGAGGGCGTCCTTGCCCTTGGCGGTGGTGCGGTGCTGGACGCGGCGACGCGGGCGTCGTTGCGCGGGCACCTGGTCGTCCACCTCGACGTCCGGGTCAGTGACGCGGTGGCGCGCGTGGGTCTGGCCCGGGACCGTCCGCTGCTGGTCGAGGGGCCGCGTACCAGGATCACGGCGATGCTGCGGGCGCGGGCGCCGCTGTATGCCGAAGTCGCAACCGCGGTGGTGGACACCGCGGGCCGCACACCCGAGGAGGTAGTCGAGTTGGTCGAGAAGTTGGTGGTCGGGCCGTGACGGTGACACCGGTGACCCGGGTGGCGGTCGCTCCGGCGGGTGTGCGGCCCTACGAGGTCGTGGTCGGGGAGGGTCTGCTCGGCGATCTCGCCGACCTGGTGGCCGGCCGGACCCGGGCGGCGGTGATCCATCCGCGGGCACTGCGGGCGACCGCGGACGCCGTGGTCGCGGATCTGCGCGACACGGCGAAGATCGAGGCCCACGCGGTCGAGGTCCCCGACGGCGAGGAGGCCAAGCAGCTGCGCATCGCGGGCTTCTGCTGGGACGTCCTGGGTCAGGTTGGTTTCACCCGTGATGACGTCGTCATCGGCCTCGGTGGTGGAGCCACGACCGACCTCGCCGGATTCGTGGCCGCCTCCTGGCTGCGTGGCGTCGACGTCGTGCAGGTGCCGACCACCGTCCTGGCGATGGTGGATGCGGCGCTCGGCGGCAAGACCGGGATCGACATCGACGCCGGCAAGAACCTCGTCGGCGCGTTCCATCACCCGTTGGCCGTGCTGTGTGACCTGGCGACCCTGGCGACCCTGTCCGCGAACGAGCGTGCCTCGGGGCTGGCCGAGGTGGTGAAGGCGGGGTTCATCGCAGACCCGGTCATCCTCGATCTGCTCGATGACGACCCGACGGGTCTGCGCCATCAGCGTGAGCTGCTGGAACGGTCGATCAGGGTCAAGGCGGACGTCGTTGCGGCCGACCCGTCGGAGGCCGGTCGCCGGGAGATCCTCAACTACGGGCATACCCTGGGGCACGCCATCGAGAAGGTCGAGGGCTTCACCTGGCGCCACGGTGCCGCCGTGTCCGTCGGAATGGTCTTCGCCGCCTCCCTGAGCCGGCTCGCCGCCGGCTTGGACGACGCCGTCGCCGACCGGCATCGCGACCTGCTCGAACGCATCGGCCTGCCCACGACCTACCGCGCGGACCGCTGGGCGGACCTGCTCGACGCGATGCGGGTGGACAAGAAGAGCCGGGGACGCCGGCTGCGGTTCGTGGTCCTGGACGCGCTGGCCCGCCCGCGCATGCTGGAGGACCCGGACCCGGCGTTGGTCGTGGCCGCCTTCTCCGAGGTCGCCCGGGAGCCCGCCGAGCTCCCGGCTGTGGTCGGTACGGTCCGGTCATGAGGGTCCGGTCATGAAGGTGCTGGTGCTCAGCGGCGCGAACCTGCGCCGGCTGGGCCGGCGGGAACCAGCGGTGTACGGCAGCCGTACCTATGACGATCTTGTTGCTGCCTGTCAGGAGCAGGCCGAGGAACTGGGTCTGGATGTCGACTGCCGGCAGACCGACGACGAGGCCACGATGATCGCCTGGCTGCACGAGGCCGCGGACAACGACGCAGCGGTCGTGCTGAACCCGGGGGCATGGTCGCACTACTCCTACGCGCTGCGCGACGCCGCCGCCCAGGTCGGGGGACCGCTGGTCGAGGTGCATCTGAGCCAGACCCACGCCCGGGAGGCATTCCGGCACCACAGCGTGATCAGTGCGGTGGCGGTCGGGACCATAACCGGTCTGGGCTTCGACTCCTACCTCCTCGCGCTGCGGGCAATCGCGGCTCGGCGCCCGCGCGCCGGCTGAGACGTCACCCGGCCGTCAGCCGTCCGGCATGGCGATAGACTCTCGCGAGATCCCTGTCTGTCGAACGGACCAACCTGGCGGTCCGGCTGGAGAGTTGCGCGCAGTGGCGACCACGAATGACCTGAAGAACGGCATGACACTCGACCTCGACGGCACCTTGTGGAGCGTCATCGGGTTCCAGCACGTCAAGCCCGGGAAGGGCGGGGCGTTCGTCCGCACGACGCTGAAGAACGTCCTGACCGGCAAGGTTGTCGACCGTACGTTCAACGCCGGCGTGAAGGTCGAGGTAGCCACCGTCGACCGGCGCGAGATGAGCTTCCTCTACCGCGACGGCGCGGACTTCGTCTTCATGGACAGCGAGTCGTTCGACCAGCTGCCCGTTCCGCCGGCCGTCGTCGGCGACGCCGCGAACTACATGCTGGAGAACACCACGGCGACCGTGGCGCTGCACGATGGTGCGCCGCTGTACGTGGAGCTGCCGGCGAGCGTCGAACTGATCATCTCGGAGACTGAGCCGGGGGTGCAGGGCGACCGCTCCACCGGTGGTAACAAGCCGGCGACGCTGGAGACCGGCGCCACCGTCCAGGTACCCTTGTTCATCACCGCCGGGGAGAAGGTCAAGGTCGACACCAGGGACGGTCGCTACCTCGGCAGGGTGACCAGCTGAGCGCGCGGTCGAAGGCTCGCAAGCGCGCCCTCGACATCCTCTATGAGGCCGACATGCGCGGGAACAGCCTCACCGACACGCTCGCCGAGCGGCTCGCGCAGGCCGACCCGCCGGTGTCGGAATACACCGTCAGCCTGGTCGAAGGCGTTGTCGAGCATCTCATCGACATCGACGAGATGCTGTCCGACCATGCGCAGGAGTGGACGCTTGAGCGGATGCCGCCGGTGGACCGCAACATCCTGCGGATCGGCGCGCTGGAACTGCTCTGGCGCGAGGACATCCCCGACGGGGTGGCCATCGACGAAGCTGTGGAACTCGCCAAGCTGATGTCGACCGAACGCTCGCCGGCCTTCGTCAACGGCCTGCTGGCGCGACTGCTTGACCTCAAAAGCGCCCGAGGATAGCCGGACAGTCCTGTCCTCGGGCGCTCTGAGCTGGGGCGAACGTTCCTTTTGTCATCAAAAGGATCAATTCTGAGGTTGGCCCGCCGGGCACCCCCGATACCCGCCGGGCCGGGCCGGTACCCCTTGGCGCCTCCGGGCGCGCGAAAACCATGATCGCGCGCCCTTTGGCGGGGCCGGCTCCGCAGAGCGCCTCCGGGCGCGCGCAAAAACCATGATCGCGCGCCCTTTGGCGGGTGCGGGTTAGGCGGACTCGCTGATGCTTGCTTCCTGGCCCTGCTCGGGGCTCAGAACTCCCCACGACACGAGCTGCTCGGTCAGTTTGCTCGGTGAGGTGTCGTAGATGACGGCGAGGGAGCGCAGGTCCTCGTAGCGGATCGAGAGCACGCGGCCGTTGTAGTCGCCGCGCTGGCTCTGAATGGTCGCTGCGTACCGGGCGAGCGGGCCGCCCTGCTCCTTGGGTACCTGGGAAAGACGCTCCAGGTCGAGGACGATGCGCGGCGACTGCTCGAGGGGAGCCACGGTTGAACCTTCGGGGAGGAGTTCTCCCACCGGGACACCGTAGAACTCGGCGAGTTCTGACAGGCGCTGCACCGTAACGGCGCGGTCTCCGCGTTCGTAGGAGCCCACGACGACAGCCTTCCACCGCCCGTGCGACTTCTCCTCGACGCCATGAAGCGAGAGCCCCTGCTGGGTGCGTATTGCGCGCAGCCGAGTACCGAGCGCCTTCGCATAGTCGGACATCGGAGTGCCCACTCCCGTCGTGGTCGATCAGTTGGAACCGGGGCTCTTGCCTCCGGTGGTTACCCATAGTAGTCCCGGGTCGGTTGTGCCTCGACACCAGGGGGGTCGTGTTGACACTTTCTTTGTACCACTTTCTGTAGCACTTCGATCGCACTAGGCGCTACGGCTGTGGGAACTTCCCCACTTGGAGCTGTTCATACGCGTCGGGTTCCAAGTATGTAACGTGCAGTGACAATCTGAGGTGCCTGATACCGTCATCCGGACCGCTCCTTTAAGGACCGTCCAGTGAGGCGGGGAAGGAGGGACATCGCCATGGCCGCAGCTGCCACGGGTGGGTCCTCATCCGGTCCGGAGGCATCGGGCCATGGCGTCGCCCGTTCGGTCCTCTCCGGTGCGGACATCGGCCGGATACTCACCCGGATGGCTCACCAGATCCTGGAGAAGACCTCCGGCGGAAACGGCGTCGTGCTTCTCGGGATACCCACCCGCGGGGTGCCACTTGCCCACCGGCTCGCCGCCCGGGTACGCGCGGTGGAAGGCGTCGAACTCGGGGTGGGTTCGCTCGACCCGACCATGCACCGTGACGACCTGCGGTTTCAAGCGGTCCGCCCGCTCGGGGTCACCGACCTTCCCGACGGGGGGATCGACGGCCGGACAGTGATTCTCGTCGATGACGTCCTGTACTCCGGGCGTACGGTGCGGGCGGCTCTCGACGCGCTGGCCGCATTCGGCCGGCCCAGGGTGGTACAGCTCGCGGTCCTGGTGGACCGCGGTCACCGGGAACTGCCGATCCGGGCTGACTATGTGGGCAAGAACATGCCGACATCCCGCCAGGAGGCCGTCGCGGTCCGGCTCACCGAAATCGACGGCCGTGACGCCGTCATGATTGTCTCGGACGGGCGGGCCGGGTGATGCGCCATCTCCTGTCCACCGAAGATCTTGGCCGGGACGAGGCCCTGCTCGTGCTCGACACGGCCGAGTACATGGCGACCGTCGCGGACCGGTCGGTGAAGAAGCTGCCGACCCTGCGTGGTCGGACGGTGGTCAACCTGTTCTTCGAGGATTCGACCCGCACCCGGACGTCGTTCGAGGTCGCAGCCAAACGGCTTTCCGCCGATGTGATCAATTTCTCGGCCCGCGGATCGAGCGTCTCCAAGGGAGAAAGCCTCAAGGACACGGCGTTGACCCTTGAGGCGATGGGCGCCGACGCGGTGGTGTGCCGACATCCGGCCAGCGGTGCTCCGCACCGGCTCGCCGGTTGGGTACGTGGCAGCGTGCTCAATGCCGGGGACGGTACCCATGAGCATCCGACCCAGGCTCTGCTCGACGCGTTCACCATCCGCCGACGCCTCGGCCGCCTCGACGGCCTGTCCGTCACGATCGTCGGCGATATCCTGCACTCGCGGGTGGCCAGGTCCAACATGTGGCTGCTCTCGACTCTGGGAGCGGCTGTGACGGTGGTCGCCCCGCCCACCCTGGTGCCTGTCGGGGTCGAACGGTGGCCGGTCGAGGTCTCCTACGATCTGGACGCGGTGCTGCCCAAAAGTGATGTCGTCATGATGCTGCGGGTCCAGCGCGAGCGGATGACGGCGGCGTTCTTCCCCACCGAGCGGGAATACACCCGCCGGTACGGCTTGGACGCTGACCGACTGGCGGCGATGCCACCATCCGCGCTGGTGATGCATCCGGGGCCGATGGTGCGCGGCATGGAGATCGCCTCGGATGTGGCGGACTCGACCCGCTCGACAGTGGTCGAGCAGGTCGCCAACGGCGTAAGCGTGCGGATGGCCGTTCTGTATCTGCTGCTGGGCGGCACCAGGGAGGTGGCATGACCGGGTCCCCGACGGTCTCCTGCGCTGCGCTGCTTACGATGTTCGTTCTGGAGGCCGCTTCATGACGCAACGCGCCAACGTCGCCGCGTTCGATCCAGGCAACGGCAACGGCAACGCACGCTGGCTCCTGCGCGGCGTGCGGCCGCTGGGCGCCGCCGCGGTCGACATGCTCCTGGCTGGTCCGGTGATCGTCGAGGTCGGGCCGGGCCTGAGCGCGCCCGGCGCCAACGTCCTCGACGCGGACGGCCTGATCGCCCTGCCCGGATTGGTCGACCTGCATACCCATCTGCGCGAACCGGGTCGGGAGGACGCCGAGACCGTCGCCTCGGGTACCCGGGCGGCGGCACTGGGCGGTTTCACCACCGTGTTCGCGATGGCCAACACCGAGCCGGTGGCGGACACCGCCGGGGTGGTGGAACAGGTCTGGCGGCTCGGCCAGGCCGCCGGGCACTGTGACGTCTGCCCGGTCGGCGCGGTCACCGAGGGGCTGCGCGGTGCCCGGCTCGCCGAACTGGGCGCGATGGCCTCGTCTGCGGCGGCCGTGCGGGTGTTCTCCGACGACGGCAACTGCGTGTCCGACGCGGTGCTGATGCGCCGGGCGCTGGAGTATGTCAAGGCATTTGACGGGGTGATCGCCCAGCACGCTCAGGAGCCCCGGCTGACCGAGGGCGCGCAGATGAACGAGGGCGCGGTGTCTGCGCGGCTCGGTCTGCCCGGGTGGCCGGCCGCGGCCGAGGAGGCGGTCATCGCCCGGGATGCGCTGCTGGCCGGCCATGTCGGCTCGCGGCTGCATGTCTGTCACGTCTCGACCGCGGGCTCGGTGGAGATCCTGCGTTGGGCGAAATCCAAGGGCTGGCGGGTCACGGCCGAGGTCACCCCGCACCATCTGCTGCTCACCGACGAGCTGGCCACGTCCTACGACCCGGTGTACAAGGTCAATCCACCGCTGCGGACCGCCACCGACGTCGAGGCGCTGCGGGCCGGGCTCGCCGACGGCACAATCGACTGCATCGCGACCGATCACGCCCCCCACGCCCCGCAGGACAAGGAGACGGAGTGGGCCGCCGCCCGTCCCGGGATGCTCGGTCTGGAGACCGCGCTGTCGATTGCGATCATGACCATGGTGGAAACGGGACTGCTGGACTGGGCTGGACTCGCCGACCGGATGGCGGGAACCCCGGCTCGGATCGGCGGTCTGCCCGCAGGCCACAGTCCCCGGAGCACTGACGGGTCGCGGGACATGGCCGGGGTGCTGTCCGCGGGAGCCGCGGCGAACGTCGTCCTGGTCGATCCGGCGGCCCGCTGGACGGTGGATCCCGCCGCATTTGCCAGCCGTAGTCGTAACACCCCCTACGCCGGCCGCAAGCTGCCTGGACGCGTCCAGGCCACGTTCTTGCGGGGGCGTCCCACCGTGCTCGACGGGAAGATCGTATGACCGACCATCTCACCTTCACCGCCTCGCTCGCCGCCGCCGCGGACGGTATCGCCGCGGCGGCGCCGCAACGCGGTCCCGACCGCCTGGGCCTGCACCTGCTGTTCGCCTTCGGCTGCCTGTTGCTGTTCGTGGCCGCGGTCGGCGGGATGCGCCGAACCTGGCGCCGTCGGGCCGAACGGCAGGAGGAGGACCTTCCCGACCTGCCGGCGGTTCCCGGCGAGACCGGCACCGTCCTCGCCGCGCCGCTCAAGGGCCTCTACCTGGGGACGGTGGACGCCGGGCACTGGCTTGACCGGATCACAGCCCGCGGGCTCGGTGGACGCGCGGACGCGTACGTGACCGTCTACGAGGGCGGGATTCAGGTGGACCGCACCGGCAGCGAGCCGTTCTGGATTGCGCGGGACGCCGTCCGCGGTGCCCGTTTGGAGCGGGCGCACGCCGGAAAGGTCGCGGGCGCCGGGCGCATCATCGTTCTGGCCTGGTCGTTGGGCGTCCACGAGCTGGAGACCGGCCTGCGCGGGGACGACCGAGCGCGGCAGCCCAAGGTGGTCCGGGCGGTGCACGGCCTGATCGGGCCGGCGCCGGGACCCACTGACGGTGAGATCACCAGGCCGCGGCCGATGGGCCGGGCGGTGTCGCGCCTGCGCCCGCGAGCGGCCGGCCAGGCGGCCCAGACGTCCCGCCCGACCCCGCCCGGGTCGGCGCCGGCCGGCGG
>NZ_CAUVXL010000198.1:0-14857 GCF_963555915.1 Protofrankia sp. Cas4 | reverse complement strand
GGCCAGGCGGCCCAGACGTCCCGCCCGACCCCGCCCGGGTCGGCGCCGGCCGGCGGCGTGCCACCGGCCCGCTCGCCCGGCGCGCTGGGTAACAGCCCGCCGGTGCTCGGCCCCGCCACCCCACCGGGTGTGCCCCGGCCGGCGGGTACCGGCCCGATACCGGTCGTCACCCGCGCGCCGCGCGCGGGTGACACTCCCGGGTCCCGGGGCGGGCCGGGCGGTCCCGCCTACCCGCACAGCCCCCAGCCCGGCACCGCCGGCGCCGGCGCCGGCACGGAGAGCGCGGGATATCACAACCCCGTTCAGGTTGATCCCCTCACGTCCCCGCTGGGGGAGGTCGTCCGAAAGATGAAGAAGGACACCTGGTGAACGCAGGCGGGAGCGAGCGGAGTTCGCGTCCGAGGTACGAGGACGGGGACGGGGACGCAGGGAGCGGGTCGCCGCAGCGAACCGGTGATGTGGTGAACGCAGGCGGAAGCGAGCGGCACGAAGGGTCCCAGGGGCATGGCGGGTCGGAGCCGGACACCGGCTCCCTGAAACTGCCGTCGGAGCGCGGGTGGGACGACACCGGTCATACCGCCGCCGGTGTCCGGGCCGTGCGCCTGATGCTGGAGGATGGACGCAGCTTCGCCGGGGAGGCGTTCGGGGCGTCGGGGGAGGCGTTCGGTGAGATCGTCTTCGCTACCGGCATGACCGGGTACCAGGAAACGCTGACCGATCCGTCCTACCATCGCCAGATCGTGGTCATGACCGCGCCGCATATCGGCAACACCGGTATGAACGACGAGGACAACGAGTCATCGAAGATCCATGTGGCCGGCTTCGTGGTTCGCGACCCGAGCCCGATCGCCTCCAGCTGGCGCTCACGCCGGACTTTGGACGACGCGTTGGTGGCCGCTGGCGTGGTGGGCATCAGCGGCGTCGACACCCGGGCACTCACCCGCCACCTGCGGGAACGCGGAGTGATGCGGTGCGGTATCGCCGATGCCGCGCAGGACGCGGACACCCTGTTGGAGTCGGTGCGCGCGAGCCCGCGCATGGTCGGTGCGGATCTGGCACCGGAGGTCAGCACGCGGGAGCCGTACGTGGTGGCGGCCGCGACCGGTGTGCCCATGTTCAGGGTGGCCGCGCTCGATCTGGGCATGAAGCGGTCGTCGCCGCTGGCGCTGTCCGCGCTCGGCTGTCAGACGCACGTCCTGCCGGCCCACGCCGGTGGCGCGGCATTGCTCAACCTCGCCCCGGACGGGGTGTTCCTGTCCAACGGCCCGGGCGATCCCTCGACCGCGGACTACGCGGTCGAGGCCGTGCGCATGGTGCTGGACGCCGGCATTCCGATCTTCGGGATCTGCTTCGGCAACCAGGTGCTGGCCCGGGCGCTGGGCTTTGACACCTACAAGCTGACCTACGGCCACCGCGGTGTGAACCAGCCGGTCGCCGACACCGCGACCGGCCGGATCGCGGTGACCAGCCACAACCACGGTTTTGCCGTCCGGGCACCGCGTGACCGCGTCACCCGGACGCCCTACGGGCCGGTCGAGGTCAGCCATGTCGCGCTCAACGACGGCGTGGTGGAGGGTCTTGCATGTCTGGATGTACCCGCCTTCAGCGTCCAGTTTCATCCTGAGGCGGCTCCCGGCCCCCACGACGCGCACGATCTGTTCGAACGGTTCCGCGATCTCATGGCGGCATTCCGGTGAACGCGGGTGAGCGGCACGGCGGGCCGGGTACACCCGCGCAGGCGTACGCGCAGGGATTGCGACGGGAGGTCATGCGCTGATGCCGCGGCGAGAAGATCTGAGCAGTGTCCTGGTCATCGGATCAGGGCCGATCGTCATCGGTCAGGCCTGCGAGTTCGACTACTCCGGCACCCAGGCCTGCCGGGTGCTGCGCGCCGAAGGCCTGCGGGTGGTGCTGGTCAACAGCAATCCGGCCACGATCATGACCGACCCGGATCTGGCCGACGCCACCTACGTCGAACCGATCACACTCGACATGGTCACCAAAATCATCGACCGGGAGCGGCCCGATGCGCTGCTCGCGACGATGGGTGGCCAGACCGCGCTGAACACCGCGGTCGCGCTGCACGACTCCGGTGTCCTGGACCGGTACGGCATCCGCCTGATCGGTGCGAACATCGACGCGATCCGTGCCGGTGAGGACCGTCAGGCGTTCAAGGACATCGTCGCGTCGGTCGGTGGTGAGACCGCCCGCAGCGCCATCTGCACGACCCCGCAGCAGTGCCTCGACGCCGCCGAGGAATTCCAGTACCCGGTCGTGGTGCGGCCGAGCTTCACTCTCGGCGGCGCCGGCAGCGGTTTCGCGCATGACGCCGGTGAACTGCGCCGGATGGCCGAGGACGGCATCGCCGCGAGCCCGTCCTCGGAGGTGCTCGTCGAGGAGTCCGTCCTCGGCTGGAAGGAGTTCGAGCTCGAGCTGATGCGTGACTGCGCCGACAACGTGGTCGTGGTCTGCTCGATCGAGAACATCGACCCGATGGGCGTGCACACCGGCGACTCGGTGACGGTGGCACCGGCGATGACGTTGACCGACCGCGAGTACCAGCAGATGCGGAACATGGCCATCGCGGTGATGCGCGCGGTGGGCGTCGACGCGGGTGGCTGCAACATCCAGTTCGCGGTGGACCCGGCCACCGGGCGGCTCATCGTGATCGAGATGAATCCCCGGGTGTCCCGGTCGTCGGCCCTGGCCTCGAAGGCCACCGGATACCCGATCGCGAAGATATCGGCGAAACTCGCGCTCGGTTACACCTTGGACGAGATCCCCAACGACATCACCCGCACCACACCGGCGGCGTTCGAACCGGCACTGGACTACGTGGTGGTGAAGGTGCCCCGCTTCGCCTTCGAGAAGTTCCCTGGGGCGGACCCGACGCTGACGACCACGATGAAGTCGGTCGGTGAGGCCATGGGCATGGGGCGTAGCTTCGCCGAGGCGCTGCAGAAGGCCCTGCGGTCCCTCGAGCAGCCCAGCGCGGTGTTCTCCTTCGCGGGCGGGACCGGGGATGTCGACGAGCTCCTGGAACGGGCCCGCATCCCGCATGACGGGCGGCTGCGCACGGTCCAGCAGGCACTGCGGGCCGGCGCTGACCCGGCCCGGGTCACCGAGGTCACCGGCATCGATCGCTGGTTCGTCGAGCAGATCGCCGGCATCAACGAGATCGCCGCGACCATCAGCCGCGACTCGGCGGGGATCCTGCGGGCCAAACGTGCGGGTTTCTCCGACGCGCAGCTCGCCGAGGTCCTGGGGACCAAGGAGGACGTGGTCCGCACGTTCCGGCACCGCGCCGGCATCCGGCCGGTCTACAAGACGGTCGACACCTGCGCGGCCGAGTTCGCATCCGCCACGCCCTACCACTACTCGTCCTACGATTCCGAGACTGAGATCGCCGCCGGCGACCGGCCGCGGGTGATTGTTCTGGGTAGCGGACCGAACCGGATCGGACAGGGCATCGAGTTCGACTACGCCTGCTGCCACGCGGTGATGGCGCTGTCGGCCGCCGGCTACGAGACAATCATGATCAACTGTAACCCGGAGACGGTGTCCACCGACTACGACACCGCCGACCGGCTCTATGTGGAGCCGCTCACCGTCGAGGACGTCCTGGAGGTCGTCCACGCCGAGCGCAGGGCCGGCCCACTGGTCGGGGTGATCGTTCAGCTTGGCGGTCAGACTCCGCTGGGTATCGCGGCGGCGCTCGCCGCCGCCGACGTCCCGATCGTCGGGACGCCCCCGCGCGCGATCCACATGGCCGAGGACCGCGGCCTGTTCGGGCGGGTGCTCGCCCGGGCCGGGCTGCCCTCGCCGCCGCACGGGGTCGCGACGTCCTATGCCGAGGCCCGGACGGTGGCGGAGCGGATCGGCTATCCGGTCCTGGTACGGCCGTCCTACGTACTCGGCGGGCGCGGGATGGAGATCGTTTATGACGACCAGATGCTGCGGACCTACATCGAGCGGGCGACCGAGATCTCCCCTGAGCATCCGGTGCTGGTCGACCGGTTCCTCGACGACGCCGTGGAGATCGACGTAGACGCCATCTACGACGGCACCGAGCTGTACCTCGGTGGCGTGATGGAGCACATCGAGGAGGCGGGGGTCCACTCCGGGGACTCGGCCTGCGCGCTGCCACCGATCACGCTGGGCCGCGCCGACCTGGAGCGGATCCGTGAGTCCACCCGGCTGATCGCGCAGGGGGTCGGGGTGCGGGGTCTGCTCAACGTCCAGTACGCGCTGCAGTCCGACGTCCTGTACGTCCTGGAGGCCAACCCGCGGGCATCACGCACCGTGCCGTTCGTGTCGAAGGCGACGGCGGTGCCGCTGGCAAAGGCCGCGGCCCGGGTGATGGTCGGCGCGACCATCACCCAGCTGCGCGCGGAGGGGCTGCTGCCGCCGCACGGCGACGGCGCGACGCTGCCGATGGACTCCCACATCGCCGTGAAGGAGGCGGTGCTGCCCTTCGGCCGGTTCCGGGACGCCGGCGGGCGCGGGGTGGACACCATACTCGGACCCGAGATGAAGTCCACCGGCGAGGTCATGGGCATCGACGCGGGCTTCGGCACCGCTTATGCCAAGTCGCAGGCGGCGGCGTATGCCTCGCTGCCCACCTACGGCAGGGTGTTCGTCTCGGTGGCCAACCGTGACAAACGTGCGATGATCTTTCCGATCAAGCGGCTCGCGGATCTCGGCTTCGTGATCTATGCCACCGAGGGAACCGCGGAAGTGCTGCGTCGTAACGGAGTGAAGGCGGTTGTGCTCGGAAAGCACTCGACGCCGAGCGCCAATCTGATCGACTGTGTTGAAATGATCACATCGGGTCAGATCGACCTGGTGATCAACACGCCGTGCGGGGTGGGGCCGCGACTGGACGGATACGAGATCCGGACGGCGTGTGTGGTGATCGGGGTGCCCTGCATCACCACGATCCAGGGCGCGGCCGCCTGCGTACAGGGGATCGAGGCCCTGGTCCGCGGCGAGATCGGCGTGATGCCGTTGCAGAGCTTCCACGCGGACCTGCATGCCGCCTGGGCCGACCGGGATCGGTCCGGTGTACCCGGTGCCACCGGTGGCCCGTGGCGGACCCAGCCCGCCGACGCCCAGCCCGCCGACGCCCAGCCCCCCGACGCCCAGCCCGCCGACGCCCAGCCCGCCGACGCCCAGCCCCCCGACTCGCCGCCTACCGACGCCCAGCCCCCCGACGCGATCGGGGACGTCCACACCGCCCAGGACGTGCATGCCACCGGGGACGAACCGGGGTCGACCGGCCGGGTCACGCCGGCCACGACGCCTGGGCTGGCCGGCTGACGGCCTCACACGCTGACGGGGTGACGGGGTGACGGGGTGACGGGCTTGCCGGGGACGCGGCTGGCCGCTTGGACGTCGCGGCCGCCGGTGGCGGTCGCGCTGGACGTGCCCGACGGGCCGCAGGCGCTGCGGCTGGCCCGCGCGGTGGCGCCCCACGTCGCCGTGGTCAAGGTCGGATTGGAACTGTTCTACCGCGAGGGGCCGAGGATCGTGACGGCGCTGTGGGAGGCGATCGGGGGCGATCCTGGACCGGGCTCGGCCGAACAGGACAGGATCGGCCTCTTCCTCGACCTCAAGTTGCATGACATCCCCCACACGGTGGCCGGGGGGATGCGTTCCGTGGCCCGTCTCGGTCCCAGGTATGTGACCGTGCATGCCGCGGGGGGCGCGGCGATGGTGCGGGCAGCGGTCGATGCCGCGCCGGATGTCGAGATCGCCGCGGTCACCGTGCTGACGTCCCTGAGCGGTGCCGAGCTCGTCTCGTGCGGGTTTGGCGGGTCGCCGTCCGACGTGGTCCGCCGCCTTGCCGCGCTGGCCGTGGCCGCTGGTGCGCGGGCCGTGGTGTGCAGCCCGCGCGAAGTGTCGGCGGTGCGCGCTGAGGTTGGAAGCGATGTGACACTTATCACTCCTGGAGTCCGGCCGGCGGGCGCGAACGTCGACGATCAGGCGCGTACCGCTACGCCCGCGGCGGCCCTTCGGGCCGGTTCCGACCTTCTGGTGGTGGGGCGTCCGATCATTGCGTCGAGCGATCCGGGGGCCGCCGCGGCTCGGTTTGTGACCGGTACCTGACACCGCCACTGTGCCGCTGACCTGGTGTGACGTCACACAGGCCCCGATTGGGCCATCTCGAGGCGATCTGCCCGGTACGGTAGGTCCTCGAGCGACCGAAAGCAATCAGTAAGGCGCGGGCAACGCGATTCATCCGGACATCTGGGCACGGTCTTGTGGACAATAGTCCGAGGATGTACCCGTGCTACCGACTGGACCGAGACGCCTGTTACTCGCTAGTTTGCGCGGCGCCGCGATCACCCGAAAGAAGGAGGCGTACCCGTGCCCCTGCCGCCCCTGACGCCCGAGCAGAGGGCTGCTGCCCTCGAGAAAGCTGGGTTGGCGCGTAAGCAGCGTGCAGAACTCAAGGAACGGCTCAAGAAGGCGGAAGTCTCACTCGCGTCCGTCCTTGAGAGGGCCGACACCGATGAGGTCATTGGAAAGATGAAGGTGGCCGCTGTTCTCGAATCCCTGCCCGGCGTCGGTCGTGTCCGCGCCACGAAGATCATGGAACGACTCGCGATCAGCGACAGCCGTCGCCTACGAGGTCTTGGTGCCAAACAGCGTGCCGCACTGGTTCAGGAGTTCACGGCATCCTGATCACCACCAGTGTCCGGCAGGTGTGTGCCGCACATCCTCGGCCGTTGTGGGTTGGTGCGGCGTCCCGGTAATGGCGAGAACCTCGCGCCGTCGGGCCGCCGTACCGACTGTTTCTTTGCCTGCGCACAGGAGCTCAGGGTTCCGCCGGGCTTCGGCAGCGCGAAACGTGCCGATCGGTTCGTCTCGCGATCCTATGAGGTTCGTGAGAGTCGCATGACCTTTGGCCGACGTTCAACCGTCCGCAAGTGCCGCTCCGTCGCCGGTGGGACGGAGTCTAGGGTGTGCTGATGCGGCTCACCGTTCTGTCCGGTCCGTCGGGCGTCGGGAAAGGGACTGTCGTCGCCGAGGTGCGCCGGCGCCACCCTGAGGTCTGGGTCTCGGTCAGCTGCACCACACGCGCGCCCCGGCCGGGCGAGACCGACGGGGTGGAGTATCGCTTCGTCGATGCTGAGGAGTTCGCGTTGATGGTCAAGACCGGTGAACTTCTGGAGCATGCGATGTTCGCGGGTCACGCGTACGGGACGCCGCGTGCGCCGTTGGAGGCACGGCTGGCCGCGGGGGTACCCTGCTTGCTGGAGATCGAGCTGCAGGGTGCCCGTCAGGTGCGTTCGACCACGTCAGGCGCCCGGTTCGTCTTCCTCGCCCCACCGTCCTGGGAGGAACTGGTCCGCCGGCTGGTCGACCGGGGCACGGAGCCGTCGGAAGTGATCAGGCGTCGGCTCGACCGCGCGCGCATCGAGCTCGCCGCCGAAGCGGAGTTCGACGAGGTCGTGGTCAACGACGACGTGACGACGGCGGCGGCGCGACTGGTGTCCCTGATGGCTGCCAGTTGACGGCTACACGTTGACGGCTACACGTTGACGGGGACGAGCTGACGGGGACGAGCTGACGGGGATGAGCTGACGGCGGCGACCCGGGGGGGCTGCGCGCCGACAGGCCGGGGCCTGCTCTACGCTGAAGGGCAATATTGTTGTGAGGCAATATTGTGGTGCGTCGTGGGTTGATCGTGGGTTGATCGTGGGTTCGCGGGTTGATCGTGGGTTCGCGCTACACCGGGGCTCATGACGATCCAACCGCTCCCCGTCCGCTCCCGCCAACCCCGAGCATGCTGGCGGCTCACCACGAGCTGACAGCCCCTGTGTTTTCCGGAAGGACACCGTGTCCGGCACTGTCGCGCAGCCCGAAGGCATCACCAACCCGCCGATCGACGAGCTCCTGGAAGCCACCGACTCCAAGTACAGCTTGGTGATCTACGCGGCCAAGCGGGCCCGCCAGATCAACGCCTACTACTCGCAGCTGGGCGAGGGCCTGCTGGAGTACGTCGGACCGCTGGTGGAGACGGCCAGCGCGCAGGAGAAGCCGCTGTCGATCGCATTGCGTGAGATCAACGCCGGCCTGCTGACGCATGAGACCGTCATCGAGCCGCTGCCACCGGTCTCCTGACCGGGCATCGCCCGCTGTGGCCGGGTCCGCTGTCGTGATCGTGCTGTCGGGATGACGGGCGAACCGGTCGGGTCGTGCGCGAGTCCGCGACGCCCCCGCATCGTGCTGGGCGTGGCCGGCGGGATCGCGGCCTACAAGGCGGTCGAGGTGCTTCGTCAGCTGACCGAGACCGGGCATGACGTACGGGTCGTGCCGACGGACGCGGCGTTGCGGTTCGTCGGTGAGCCGACCTGGGCCGCGTTGTCGGGCCATCCGGTGTCAACCGAGGTGTGGACCGACGCCGCGCAGGTGGCACACGTACGGCTGGGGCGCGAGGCCGACCTCGTCCTGGTCGTCCCGGCCACGGCGGACCTCCTCGCACGCGCTGCGACCGGACGCTGCGACGACCTGCTGACCGCCACCCTGCTCACGGCGCGCTGTCCGGTCGTGTTCGCGCCGGCGATGCACACCGAGATGTGGGAGCACCCGGCGACCCGGGCCAATGTGGAGACGCTGCGGGCCCGGGGCGCTGTGGTCATCGATCCGGCGGTGGGCCGGCTGACCGGTGCGGACTCCGGGGCCGGCCGACTCCCGGAACCAACGGAGATCGCGTTGGTGGCCCGGGCGGTGCTGACCCGCAACGGGCTCGCACCGGACCTGGCCGGGCGCACGGTCGTGATCAGCGCCGGTGGTACCCGCGAACATCTGGATCCGGTCCGTTTCCTCGGCAACTCCTCCAGCGGCCGGCAGGGCTACGCGCTGGCCAGGGCGGCGCTCGCCCGGGGAGCGCAGGTCGTCGTCGTGGCGGCCAACGTGGCCCTGGCGCAGGTCGCGGGAGCCCGTACCGTCCGCGTGGTGTCCACCGCACAGCTGCGGGCCGCCGTGCACGCGGAGGCGCCCGCGGCCGCCGTGGTCGTCATGGCGGCGGCGGTCGCGGACTTCCGGCCTGTCAACCGGGCGAGCCATAAGATCAAGAAATCGGACGGTGACCCCGAGCCCGTCGCCCTGGTCCGTAATCCGGACGTGCTGACCGAGCTGGTCGCCGCCCGCCGGCCCGGTCAGGTGCTCGTCGGATTTGCCGCGGAGACCGGCGCGCCAGGGGTCGACCTGCTCGACCTCGGCCGGGAGAAGCTCGCCCGCAAGGGAGCGGACCTGCTCGTCGTCAACCAGGTCGGTGACGGCCTCGGTTTCGAGGTCGAGGACAACGCCGCCGTGGTGCTCGGCTCGGACGGCACCGAGACGGTGATCGAACGGACCAGCAAGGATCTTCTTGCGCACCGCGTGCTCGACTTGGTGGTCAGCCGGCTCCCGCCGCTCGATGGCACCGTTATCGCTGTTGCCGACGGTGTCGGTCGGTAGACTGCGCCGGAATCGACTGGATCTCCCAGGGGGTCAGAACGTGGCGACGCGCCTGTTTACGTCCGAGTCCGTTACCGAGGGGCATCCGGACAAGATCGCTGATCAGATCAGCGACTCCATCCTCGATGCAATGATCAAGGATGACCCACACAGCCGGGTCGCGGTCGAGACTCTGATCACCACTGGTCAGGTCCACGTCGCCGGTGAGGTCACCACGGACACCTATGTGGACATCGCCGCCGTCGTCCGGGAGCGTGTTCTGGAGATCGGTTACGACTCGTCCAAGAAGGGCTTTGACGGCGCGTCCTGTGGCGTGAGCGTGTCGCTCGGCTCGCAGTCGCCCGATATCGCCCAGGGTGTCGACAGCGCCCACGAGACCCGCGTCGGCGGATCCAGCGACGACGAGCTGGACAAGCAGGGCGCCGGCGACCAAGGGCTGATGTTCGGCTTCGCCTGTGACGAGACGCCCGAGCTGATGCCGTTGCCGATCGCTCTGGCGCACCGGCTCGCCCGCAGCCTGGCCGCCGTGCGCAAGGACGGTAAGGTCGGCTACCTGCGTCCGGACGGCAAGACCCAGGTCACGATCGAGTACTCGGCCGGTCGGCCGGTTCGGCTGGACACCGTGGTCGTGTCCACCCAGCACGCGGCCGACATCGACCTTGACACCCTGCTCGCGCCGGACGTCGCCGAATACGTCGTCACCCCGGAGCTGGCCGCACTTGAGATCGCCACCGACGGGTACCGACTGCTGGTGAACCCGACCGGCAGGTTCGAGGTGGGCGGCCCGATGGGAGACGCCGGTCTCACCGGACGCAAGATCATCGTGGACACCTACGGCGGGATGGCCCGGCACGGCGGTGGCGCCTTCTCCGGCAAGGACCCGTCCAAGGTCGACCGCTCGGCCGCGTACGCGATGCGCTGGGTCGCCAAGAACGTCGTCGCCGCCGGGCTCGCCCGCCGCTGCGAGGTCCAGGTGGCCTACGCCATCGGCAAGGCACAGCCGGTCGGACTGTTCGTCGAGACCTTCGGTACCGGCACAGTGCCCGACGAGCAGATCCAGGATGCCGTGACCTCCGTCTTCGACCTCCGGCCGGCTGCGATCATCCGGGATCTGGATCTGCTGCGGCCCATCTACACCCAGACCGCCGCGTACGGTCACTTCGGCCGCCCAGAGCTCGACTTCACCTGGGAGTCGACCTCGCGCGCAGATCTCCTGGCGACCGCCGTCCGCGGGTAGTGCGGGCCGCGGTCAGGTCGGTGGCTGGGTCCGTGGTCAGCGCCGTGGTCCGGTGCGCGGCCGGGTCTGTCGGATGCACCTGGTACTAAACGAGGTATGCCCGAACGGTCTGACCCCTGCGCCGGGCGGGATGCGCCGGGCTGCGCATCCAGTCCGGCGCAGGGCGGCGCATCCCGCCCACCGACGAGGGCCGGGTCGGCTCGGCGCCCGGCGCGGTCCACCGGCCTGGGCGCGCCGGAACCGGCTGGCGACCTGCCGGTCGCCAGGGTCGCGGTGGACGTCTCACCCGCCCACCTGGATCGACTGTTTGACTACCTGGTGCCGGCGCAGTGGGCGCAGGCCGCCGTTCCCGGCGCACGGGTCCGGGTCCGCTTCGCCGGTCGGCTCGTCGACGGGTTCATCCTGAGCCGGTGCGAGCGGTCGGACCACACCGGCACGCTCGCGTTCCTGACCCGCGTGGTGTCACCGGAGCCGATCCTCGCGCCCGAGATCGCGGAGCTGGCCCGGGCGGTCGCCGACCGCTACGCCGGAACCCTCACCGACGTGCTCCGCCTCGCCGTCCCGCCCCGGCACGCCCGGGTGGAAAAGGAACCGCCGCCAGCCGCCGACTCGCCAGCCGCCGACCCGCCAGCCGCCGACCCGCCAGCTGGCGCCTGGTCGCAGTACCCCCAGGGCGAACGGCTGCTGGGCGACCTGGCCACCGGCGGCAGCCCCCGAGCGGTGTGGTGGGCCCTTCCCGGGCCGTCCTGGCCGGCGATGGTGACCGCGGCCGTGGCCGCCACAGTCCGATCCGACCGGGGTGCCCTGGTCGTCGTGCCCGATCACCGTGACATCGACCGCGTCGTGACCGCGATGCGGGATGTCCCCGGCGCGGCCGGCTGTGTCGCGCTGCGCGCCGACCTCGGCCCGGCCGAACGGTACCGCCGATTCCTGGCCGTCAGCCGCGGGACCGCGCGGGTGGTGGTGGGCACCCGCGCGGCCGTGTTCGCGCCGGTCCGCGACCTCGGCCTGATCATCGTCTGGGACGACGGGGACGATCTGCACGCCGAACCGCGCTCGCCCTACCCGCACACCCGCGACGTCGCTGTGTTGCGGTCCCGGCAGCAGCGCTCGGGTCTGATCATCGGAGGGTGGTCGCCGTCGGCCGACGCGCAGGCCCTGGTGCGGGTCGGCTGGGCCGGCGTGCTGGCCCCGCCGCGGTCGGTGGTACGGGCCACCGCCGCCCGGGTGGAGGCCACCGGTTCGGATTTCGAAGCGGCCAGGGATCCGGCGGCACGGGCCGCGCGGCTGCCGTCCCTTGCCTGGCGGGCGGCCCACGACGCGCTGGCCGCCGGCACGCCGGTGCTCGTCCAGGTGCCGCGGCGCGGGTACCAGCTTTCGCTGGCCTGCACCGGCTGTCGTCGCCCGGCCCGATGCGGCCACTGCCAGGGTTCGCTCGGGCGTCCGAGCGGCACCGGGCCGCCCACCTGCAACTGGTGCGGCCGCCCTGCGCTCGACCTCTCCAGCCGACCGCCGGCGGGGGCCGCCGGGTGGCGGTGTCCGTCCTGTGGCGACACCCGGTTGCGGGCAACTGTCGTCGGTGACCGGCGGACGGCCGAGGAGCTCGGGCGCGCGTTCCCGGGCGTCGCCGTCCGCACGTCGGGCCGGGACGGCGTGCTGGCGAGCGTCCCGGCCACGCCTGCACTCGTGGTCGCCACTCCAGGCGCCGAGCCGCTCGCCGACGGCGGGTACGGCGCGGTCCTGTTGCTCGACACCTGGGCGTTGCTCGGCCGCGCGGACCTGCGGGCCGCCGAGGAGACCCTGCGACGCTGGTGCGCGGCAGCGGCACTGGCACGGCCCGCCTCCGACGGCGGCCGGATCGTCGTCACCGCCGATGTCGGTCTGGCGGTGGTGCAGGCGCTGACCCGGTGGGACCCGGGCTGGTTCATCCGTCGTGAGCAGGACGAGCGCGCAGCCCTCGGCTTTCCGCCGGCGACCCGGATCGCCGCCGTCGAGGGCGCCGCCGGTCCGGTCGCCGAACTGATCGCAGCCGCGGAGCTCCCGGCCGGCGCCGATGTCCTCGGTCCGGTTCCCCTGGAGACCTGGGGACTTCGGCCGCCGGCGATGCCACCGAACCACGATCGCATCGCCGGTGGCCCGCTAGATGAGGTGGGCAGGCCAGCCGGGCGGGCCGGCGCCGGGCAGTCCGGGGCCGGGCAGCCCGCTGCCGGCGAGGAGCGGCGAGAGCGTGTCCTGGTGCGGGTCCCCAGGGCCCGTGGCCAGCAGCTGGCCGTTGCGCTCAAGGCCGCGCGCGGAGTGCTCGACGCCCGTCGGTCCGCGCCGGTACGGGTCATACTCGACCCGATCACCCTGTTGTGACGGGCGCCGCATCCGGGTCGGCCCGGACGCGTGCGACCATTGTGATGCGCGCGACCATGGTGTTTCCGCCATCGTGCGTTCGTGCTCGCGGCTTCGGTGCTGCGGCGACAGCCCGTAGCATGGATTCTCTTCATGGGTGTGGCGGCACGGCCCCCGCTCTCGACATGTGTAGCCGGAAGGGGTGCGACAGTGACGGTGCGGGAGATCCGACTGCTGGGAGATCCGGTGCTGCGAACGGTGGCCGATCCGGTCACCACTTTTGACAAGGAGCTTCGCCGGCTCGTCGCAGACCTCACCGACACGATGCACGAGGCGGAGGGGGTCGGGCTGGCCGCGCCGCAGCTCGGTGTCTCACTGCGGGTGTTCACCTTTGACGTGGACGGTGAAGTTGGGCACCTGGTCAACCCCGTGCTGGGGCCGTTCAGCGAGGAGATGATGGACGGTGAGGAGGGTTGCCTCTCCCTACCCGGCATCGCGTTCGAGCTGAAACGACCGGACCGGGTGCTGGCCGTCGGCCAGAACGTCCACGGTGATCCTGTCGTGATCGAGGGCAGCGGCCTGATGTCACGCTGCGTCCAACACGAGACCGATCATCTGGACGGGGTGCTGTTCATCGACCGACTGGACCGGATCACAAAGAAGGCGGCGATGAAAGCCATCCGTGAGGCGGAGTGGGCCGGCCAGGCCCTGCCGGTGGTCAAGGCCTCGCCGCATCCGCTGTTTGGGCGCGCCCGCTGATGCGGTTGGTGTTCGCCGGTACGCCGGCCGCCGCGCTGCCGAGCCTGCGCGCCCTGCTCGATTCGCCTCGGCACGAGGTGGTCGCCGTGGTGACGCGTCCTGACCGGCCGGTCGGTCGCGGTCGAAAGGTCGCCCATTCGCCGGTCCGGGCGCTCGCGCAGGAGGCCGCGGTGGATGTGCTGACGCCCGAGCGCCCGCGCGACCCCGCCTTCCTTGCACGCCTCGCCGACATCGCGCCGGAGTGCTGTCCGGTGGTGGCCTATGGGGCGCTGCTCCCGCGGGCCGCCCTCGACATCCCCAAGCATGGCTGGATCAACCTGCATTTCTCACTGCTGCCAGCGTGGCGCGGTGCCGCCCCGGTGCAGCACGCCCTGCTCGCCGGGGACGAGGTGACCGGGGCGTCGGTCTTCCAGATCGAGGAGGACCTTGACACCGGTCCGGTGTACGGGACCCTCACCGAGACCATCGGCGCCCATGACACCGCCGGTGACCTCCTGGAGCGGCTGGCCGCCGCCGGCGCCCGGCTGCTCACGGGGGTGTTGGACGGCATCGACGACGCGTCCGTACACGCCCGACCGCAACCGGGCGAGGGCGTGTCGATCGCGCGCAAGCTGACCGTGGCAGATGTGCGCATCGACTGGTCCGCGCCGGCCTTGCACGTCGACCGGCTGGTCCGGGCGGCCACGCCGGCACCCGGTGCCTGGACGACGTTCCGCGATCATCGGATCAAGCTCGGCCCGGTGCGTCCGCTGTCCACGTCGGACGACCAGATGGCCCCGGCCCCGGCGCAGGTCCAGGTCCAGGTCCAGGCATTCGAGCCCGGACGGATCGTCGTGCGCGCCGGCGACAGCGAGATCGCCGTTGCAACCGGTGGTGGCGTCGTCCTGCTGGGGGATGTGCGTCCCGAGGGGCGCCCGTCCATGACCGCCGGTGCCTGGGCACGTGGGGCCCGGTTGACCGACGGCGAACGGTTCGCGTGAACCGGGCTACCACCGCCGGATCCGGCGGGTCGGGCCGCACCGCGTCGGGGTCGGGCCGCACCGCGTCGGGCCGGGC
>NZ_CAUVXL010000197.1:0-27072 GCF_963555915.1 Protofrankia sp. Cas4 | reverse complement strand
CGTCCCCAACCTCGCCCTCGCGCCGGACACGGTGACCGCGTTGCGCACGGTCACCTCGACGCCCCTCGACTGCCATCTGATGATCGAGGATCCGGACCGCTGGGCCGCCGGCTACGCCGAGCGGGGCGCGGCCAACGTCACGATCCACGCCGAGGCCGTCACCGACCTGCCCCGGACCACCGCTGCCATCCGGGCGGCCGGCGCCCGTACCGGCCTGGGGGTGAAGCCGGCCACTCCCGTCGAGCGTTACCTCGATGACCTGCACCGGTTCGACCTGCTCCTGCTGATGACCATCGAGCCGGGGTTCGGTGGGCAGCGGTTCATGGACGAGGTCCTGCCGAAGATCTCAGCGGCACGGCGGCTGTTGGACGACCGCGGCCTCGATCTGTGGCTGCAGATCGACGGTGGGGTCAACGCCGACACCATCGAGCGGGCTGCCGATGCCGGGGTCGACGTCTTCGTCGCCGGCACCGCTGTCTACGGTGCGGCTGACCCGGCGGCGGCGGTCGAGTCGCTGCGTGCGCAGGCGCTGCGCGCCTCGCCGCGACTGGTCGCACCTGGCGTGCCGACGCCCTGACCGCCCTGACCGCCCTGACCGCCCTGTCGATGGTCGGTGACCCTGAGCAGGTTGGCATTTCTGCGGGCAGTGGTGGCACCGCGCTCATCCAGCGGCGCAGGCCGGGCTTTCTCGTGCCCATGCGGCTTTCATGTGCAAGACTCAGACAGGTAGTTGCAGTAGCACGCGCGCTCCGGGGTCGGTGAAACTCCGAGCCGGCGGTGACAGTCCGCGACCCGTCCGCAGCCAGCGGCCGGTGGACCCGGTGAAATTCCGGGACCGACGGTGAAAGTCCGGATGGGAGGACGCGCGCGGGCGTGTGCCGTCCGGCGGTCTTCACCGTCGCGCACGGTCCGTCCGGCGCCCATGTGCCGGTGGCGTCCCGCGTGCTCACCCCTGTCTCGGACGTGGTGCCGAGACAAGGGGGCACGTCAGTAATGTTCACCGGAATCGTCGAGGAACTCGGTGTCGTCGCGGCGGTCGAGCCGCTTCCCGCCTCGGCTCGACTTGTCGTCAGCGCCTCCACCGTCCTTGCCGACGTCAGCGAGGGCGCGTCCATTGCCGTCAACGGGGTCTGCCTGACCGTCACCAGTTGGTCTTCCCGTGATGGTGGGCGGGCGTTCGTCGCCGACGTCATGCAGGAGACCCTGGACCGTTCGGCTCTCGCCGGTCTGTCCGTCGGGGACCCCGTCAACCTGGAACGCGCCGTGCGCCTGGCCGACCGCCTCGGCGGCCATCTCGTGCAGGGGCATGTCGACGGCGTCGGCGTGGTGGTCGATCGACGGCGGGAGACCCATTGGGAGGTCGTGCGTATCAGCCTGCCGCCGGGCCTGGACCGCTACCTCGTCGAGAAGGGGTCCATCACCGTGGATGGCGTCAGCCTGACGGTGGTGGACGTGACCGCGGCGACGGCGTCACCGTCAGGATCATCCCCGGCCTCGTTCACCGTGAGCCTGATTCCGACGACGCTGCGGATGACCACCCTTGGCCGTCGCGCGGTGGGGGACCGGGTCAACCTCGAGGTCGACGTCCTGGCGAAGTACGTCGAGAAACTCATCGCCGCCGGTGACACGACCGGCGCGGGTCGCCTCGTGAGCCCCACCGCCACCCTCACCCCCACGATTCCGAGCGGGAACGGACAACCGTCATGACCGGACCCCAGACAGCCGGCGACACCCGCCTGGCCTGCATTGACGACGCGGTAGCCCAGATCGCGGCCGGCCGGCCTGTCATCGTCGTCGACGACGCCGACCGCGAGAACGAAGGCGACCTGATCTTTGCGGCCGAGCTGGCCACGCCGGAGCTGTTGGCGTTCACGATCCGCCACACCTCCGGTGTGATCTGTGTGCCGATGGCCGGCGCCGACCTCGATCGGCTGACTCTCGATCAGATGGTCCCCCACAACACCGACCGGATGGGCACGGCGTTCACCGTCTCCGTCGACGCCCGTGACGGGGTGACGACCGGCATTTCGGCCGCTGACCGGGCACACACGATCGGACTGCTGGCCGATCCTGGGACCACCGCCGCCGACATCACCAGGCCCGGCCACGTCTTTCCGTTGCGGGCGAAGGCCGGTGGGGTGCTGCGCCGCCCCGGCCACACCGAGGCGGCGGTGGATCTGGCCCGGCTGGCGGGGCTGCGTCCGGCCGGGGTTATCTGTGAGATCGTCAACGACGACGGGACCATGGCCCGGTTGCCGGAACTGATGCGGTTCGCCGCCGAACACGGGCTGTTGATGATCTCGATCGCGGATCTGGTGGCATACCGGCGCCGCAGCGAACGGCATGTCGAGCGGGTCGCCGAGGCGACCATCCCGACCCGGCACGGGGAGTTCCGGGCCCTGTGCTATCGCAGCATCATCGACGGCACCGAGCACCTGGCCCTGGTCAGGGGCGACATCTCCGACGGCCGCGATGTGCTGGTGCGGGTGCACAGCGAGTGCCTCACCGGTGACGTCTTCGGCTCACGGCGCTGCGACTGCGGGACCCAGCTCGACGCCGCGCTGCGCGCGATATCCCTTGAGGACAGGGGGGTGGTGCTCTATATGCGGGGCCACGAAGGCCGTGGTATCGGCCTGGGCCAGAAGCTTCGTGCCTACGAGCTGCAGGATGGCGGGCACGACACCGTGGACGCCAACCTCGCTCTCGGCCTACCCGCCGACGCCCGTGACTACGGCACGGGCGCCCAGATCCTGGTCGACCTCGGTGTCCGGGCGATGCGCTTGCTGTCCAACAATCCGACCAAAAGGGCCGGGCTTGAGGGCTACGGTCTGGAGATCGTCGAGCGGGTGGGACTCCCGGTGACCTTCACTCCCGAGAACCTGGGCTACCTCACGACCAAGAGGGACCGGATGGGGCACGATCTGCCGGGTCTGCCGGGTCTGCCGACGGCGGTGGGTGCCCGTGCCGATGTGCCGCGTCATCGTGTCCCGGCGAACGGACCCGTGGACACCGACCTGCTGGAGGGCCAAAGGGCGCGCGACGATCGTCAGATCGCGCGCCCGGAGGCCGCAGTCCTGGCAGCACTGATGGCGGACGCGTGTCAGGGGGAGTCGGCGTGAGCGGCACGGGCTCGCCGGCTGGGTCCATCCCCGACGGCGCCGGTCTGCGGCTGGCCGTGGTGGCGGCCCGGTGGCACAGCGAGATCACCGATGCCCTGTTGGACGGGGCATTGCGGGCCGCCAAGGACGCCGGCGTCGCCTCGCCGGCGGTGGTCCGGGTGCCCGGTGCGGTGGAACTCCCCGTCGTCGCCGCGGCGCTCGCCGCCGACCATGACGCGGTGGTGGCGTTGGGAGTGGTGATCCGCGGCGGCACCCCGCACTTCGATTACGTCTGCCAGTCGGTGACCGCCGGGCTCACCCGGGTGGCTCTCGATACCGGTGTGCCGGTCGGGTTTGGCGTCCTGACCTGTGACACGGTCGAGCAGGCGCGGGATCGCGCCGGGCTGCCCTCGTCTGGCGAGGACAAGGGCCGGGAAGCCGCTTTCGCCGCGCTGATGACCGCGAACGTCCTGCGGGAGTTGCGGCATCCATAGGCGTCGCCCTGGCCGAAGGCGTCCGGCTGGCCGATTCAGGTCAACCTTGTAACTCGGCCCGGTGACGGGGACTCTTGTCCGTAATGGCTACCGCATACCGTGTACCACCAGAGGGCCAAAGGGTGCGCGACGATCGTCAGATCGCGCGCCCGCAGGCCGCAGTCCCCGGGTCGCGCCGCGCCGCCGGAGGCCCTGATCAATCAGGTGGCCACCATGTTCCGGCGGTAGACCCCGGTCGCACGTGGCGGGGTCCCCGTGGGGACGGGAGGCGGTGGTGAGCGCAATGACGGCGCGAGATCCGGATGAGAACGGTGACCTGCCGGGTGCACAGCGGGAAGCCGGTGCGGTTCAGAGCCCCGGTGATGGTCCCCAGCTGCGACCCGGCGCGGTGTTTGCGGCGGATGTCGGTGACGCGCGGCCCGTGTCCCTGCTCGGTCTGCGCATGCCGGGCGAGGACGACGACCGCGAGGCGACCGTGAGTCGGCGACCTGGCCGGTCACGGATCGGCACACGCGCTCCGGGTCCGCTCGTGACGCCGGCCCGGCTGGACCAGCCACGAGCGGACCAGCCACGAGCGGACCAGCCACGACCGCTGGTGCCGGCACCGGCCCCTGCTGGCTGGACCCCGGACGTGGGGCACTTCCTGCCGGCCGTGGACATCGCGGCAGCCGATCCGGTGCCCGCGAGCTCTCCGGAGACACTGTCGCCGGAGCTCACCTGGCCTGATGTCGCGCTGCCGGAAGCTGGGGAGATCCCGGAGACGGTGGCGGTCGGCGGTTCGGCCGACGGTTCGGCCGGCGTCGACCGGGGGCCGGTGGACGGCGCCGAGCCCGCGACATCCATGATCAATTATTTACGGGTGCATGTCGGCGGGTTCAGCGGTGGCGCTGGACGCACGGCCGCGGCCGGTCTCGGGATGGCTCTCGCCGCATCCCGCCGCGACCGGCTCATCGCGGTGGACGTGTGTGCCGAACAGGCCGGCCGCGCCCAGGACGTGTTGGCGGTCTGGTACGAGGTGGTGCTGGTCGACGGACCTCCAGGCTGGGACCAGCCGCTGCCCGCGGCTGCGTCTTCCCGCGTTGACACGGTCGTGGTGGCCGCGCGGGCCGACCTTGTTGATCTTTCGGCTGCAGACGACGTCCTGGTGACACTCGCCGGCCCCGAGATCGCCGACGTCGCCTGGAGCGGGGCTGGCGTCTCGCTGGTGGTCGCGGTCGTGGAGACCGTCCCGATCCGCTGGTCCGCCCGGGCCCGCCGTCGCCTGGCACGGCTTTCCGATCGCGCGCGGGCCGTTGTCGTCGTCCCGTTCGATCCGGCGCTGGTCGACGGTGTTCCGTTCACCTGGTTGGGCCTGCGTCGTCGCACCAGAGCGGCCTTCGGTGAGCTCGCCGCCGCCGTGGACGCAGCCTCCGGTTGATCGCCTTCACGCGTACAGTCGGGCCGGGAGCAATAGGGTCGACCGGTGAAGCGGGAGCTGCTGGCGCCATCCGGGCAGGGTGATCACGGTGGTGCGGACGGTGCGTTGCGCGCCGCGCTGGATGCGGGGGACGAACAGTCGGTCGCGACCGCGCTGGTCCGGGCCCGGGTGTTCGTCGCGATCGAGGCCCGACGGACAGATGCCGATCCACCCGGCGATCCACTCGGCGATCCAGATGTCGATCCACCCGGCGATGCCGGCACCGGCGCCGAGAAGTCGTCTGAGATGGTTCTGGTGACCCTCTGGGTGCCCTCCGGAGCTACCGCGATTCCGGCGTTCAGCGGTGTCGACACGCTGGCGCGGTGGCGCCGGACGGCCCGGCCGGTCGCGGTGCCCGGTCATGCCCTGTGTGCCCAGGCCGTGCGCGATGGCCACAGCGCGGTCGTGCTTGACATCGCCGGACCGGCGATGGCTACCGTCGACGGTGAGTTGTTGGAGCGGATCGCCGCGCTCTAATGCCTGTCCGGTGGATATCGGTCGATGCGCGCGTGGTGGATTGACCGTTTTCGGATGGAGTACCCCTTGCGGGCCGTTGGGCCCGATCGGCAGGGACTCCATATCCCACGGTCAACTGATCGTCGCATCCGGCCCACTACTGCTAGGCTGTTGGTCGACCGCTTGTCACCCGGGCCGGAGTCTCGTAGCGATTCCTTCCAGTGGTGACAAGGCCAAGCGGAGGCTTGCCTCCCACCCGACGTCGCAACTTCGGCGGCCGGGTCGCCGGTCGGCCGAGCCGTTGTGTGACGGCGTATCGGCCGGGTGCCCAGTCTCGCTGGGTGCAGGGCTCCGCAGCGGCAGGTCATGCCCGCGCGTCGAGTCCACGGAGGGAACCACATCAGCGCAGAGTCACGTATTAACGACCGGATCAGGGTGCCCGAGGTGCGCCTGGTTGGGCCCGAAGGCGAGCAGATCGGCATTGTGGCCATTGCCGAGGCTATGCGGCTGGCCCAGGAGGCCGATCTCGACCTGGTTGAGGTCGCTCCGACGGCCCGTCCGCCGGTCTGCAAGCTCATGGACTATGGGAAGTTCAAGTACGAGTCCGACCAGAAGCGTCGTGAGGCTCGTAAGAACCAGGTCCAGACGGTAATCAAGGAAATGAAGCTTCGGCCGAAGATCGATCCGCACGACTACGAGACCAAGAAGGGTCACGTGGTCCGGTTCCTGCGGGCCGGCGACAAAGTCAAGATAACGATTATGTTCCGCGGGCGGGAACAGTCCCGACCCGAGCTCGGCATCCGGCTCCTGCAACGCTTGTCGACCGATGTTGCGGAGCTCGGTTACGTCGAGGCTCAGCCCAAGCAGGACGGCCGGAACATGACCATGGTGATGGCACCGCACAAGGGGTCCCGACCTCAGCGAGCGCCTGAGCCGGCCGGACTGGTCTGACCAGCATGCCGTTGACGACCACCACTGATTGCAGGATCTCCAGATGCCCAAGATGAAGACCCACACCGGCGCGTCCAAGCGGTTCAGAATCACCGGAACAGGCAAGGTGATGCGCCGCCGGACCAACCGCAACCACCTGTTGGAACACAAGTCCAGCCGGCGTACCCGGCGGCTGTACAACGAGGTGACGCTCAGCCCGGCGGACGAAGGACGCATCAAGAAGCTGCTGGCGCGCTGACCACCGCTCGCCCCCGAACCGCTCCCATGGGTTGGGAGCGGTGCAACGCGGTGCCGCCAGTCACGACTGAAGGAGAGTTCCCCCCTCATGGCAAGGGTCAAGCGGGCGGTCAACGCCCAGAAGAAACGCCGGACGGTGCTGGAGCAGTCCAGCGGGTACCGGGGGCAGCGCTCAAGGCTGTACCGCAAGGCCAAGGAGCAGGTCCTGCACTCGATGGCCTACTCCTACCGCGACCGGCGAGCTCGCAAGGGCGACTTCCGGCAGCTGTGGATAGCCAGGATCAACGCCGCCGCGCGGGCGAACGGGATGACCTACAACCGGTTCGTCCAGGGGCTGCGGCTGGCCGAGGTGGACGTTGACCGCAAGATTCTCGCCGATCTCGCGGTGACGGACCCGGCCGCGTTCACCGCGCTCGTCCAGGTCGCGCGTGCCGCCCTGCCGACGGTGCCGCCGGTCCGCGCGTCGGAGACGTCGGCGGCCTGATCGATCGCGTCGGACGGTACCCGTATCCGAATTCATGCTGGTGGTCCCGGACCCGGCTGGCCCGCGCTCGTCGCGGGTTCTCGACGCGCGGCGCCTGCGCCGTCCGGCGACCCGTCGCGTGCGCGGTCAGTTTCTGGTCGAGGGGCCCCAGGCGGTCACAGCGGGGCTTGCGGTCGGGGCACTGCACGAGATCTTCGTTGGTTCGTCGGCGATGAGCAGGTACGCGGCCCTTGTAGACGGAGCGGGGATACCGGTGCGGGTCATATCGGATGACGCAGTGGCGTCACTGTCCGAGACAGTGACGCCTCAAGGTGTGGTCGGGCTGGCTGACTGCCCGCGCCACCGGGTCGCAGACCTCGATCAACCCCGGCTGGTGGCGATCTGCCTCGACACTCGCGATCCGGGCAATGCGGGGACGATCATCAGATCCGCGGACGCCGCGGGCGCGGACGCGGTGGTGTTCGCCGGGTCGTCGGTGGACCCGTTCGGGGGCAAGGCTGTCCGAGCGTCCGCGGGCAGCATCTTTCACCTACCGGTGGTGACCGACATCGATCTCGACGACGCGATCCGCCAGCTGCGGGACCACGGCTGCCGCATCGTGGCGACGAGCCCGCTCGCGCCGCGGGATCTCGACGCCGCGGCGGACGCGGGGGAGCTCGACGTGCCCATAGCGTGGCTGTTCGGTAACGAGGCACACGGTCTCCCCCGTGCCGGCGTGGTGTCCGCGGACGCGGTACTTCGGGTGCCGGTGTACGGTCAGGCCGAGTCGCTGAATCTTGCGGTGGCGACGGCGATCTGCCTGTACGCGTCAGCGCGCGCGCAGGCGAGGTCCGGGTCCGGGGCTCCAGGCGCCGGGGGAGGTGGACGGCTGTGACACACACGGTCACGTCGGCTCCCGACCAAGCTCGCAATCCACCGGCGGACGGGGAGCTACTGCCCGGTCCCGGGCCGCGGGCGGATGGGACGCCGTACCACGAGGCACCCACCGTGCCGCCGGTGTCCTGGGACGATCTCCCGGACGGGATCGTGATGGTGGACGCGGACGGGCGGGTGCAGGTGTTCAACGCCGCGGCCGTCAAGATCACCGGTGTCGCGGCGACCGCCGCTGTGGGAGGTCATCTCACCGACGTCCTGCCGTTGCTGGACGAGCGGGGCAATGACTGGTGGGAGTGCTCACGGGTGAGCCGCAACCTGCCACGGGTGACCGGTCAGCCCGAGCGTCGACTCACGTTCGCGGGTTCCCAGTGTGAACGTGATCTTAACGTGACCGTCCGTTACGTCCGCGTCGAGGGGCAGCTGGTGCAGGTTGCGTTGTCCCTGCGGGACACGGCAAGTCGGGAGCGGCTGGAGCGCAACCGCGCCGATCTGGTGTCCACGGTCGCGCACGAACTGCGGTCACCGCTGACGAGCGTGAAGGGGTTCACGGCCACGCTGTTGGCGAAGTGGGACCGGTTCACCGAAGAGCAGAAGAAGCTCATGCTCAACACCGTCAACACCGATGCGGACAGGGTCACCCGACTGCTGGCCGAGGTGCTCGATGTGTCGCGCATCGACTCCGGTCGGATCCAGATGCGCAAGCAGATCGTGGATCTTGATCTGACGCTGCGCCGGGTCGTGGACGGCAAGGTCGCGGCCGGGGAGGCCACCCATGACCGGTTCGCGGTGTTCACTGACGGTAAACTGCCGGAGATGTGGCTGGACTCCGACAAGATCGAACAGGTGTTGCACAATCTTGTCGACAACGCGCTGCGCCACGGTGCGGGTACCGTCACCATTGCCATGCGCGGCACGCCGACCGGGGCCGATGTGACCGTGGCGGACGAGGGCGAGGGTGTGCCCGAGGCGAGTGCGTCCCGGGTTTTCGCGAAGTTCTGGCGCGGCGCCACCCGTGGTAACGGAACAGGCCTCGGGCTCTACATTGCCAAGGCGCTCATCGAGGCGCATGGCGGGACGATCATGGTCGGGCGGGCGCCGGGTGGTGGCGCCGAGTTCCGATTCGTCGTGCCCGCCGGAGCACCCGTCTTCCCCTGAGGTCTGATCGCCAGAAGCCAGATCATCTGGAGTCTGATCACCTGGAGCGACGTCGCAACCCGGTGGGCGCCCCGGCCCGCATCCCGCACCCGGCCTGCGTCCGCCCGTTTGTGGTGGGTGCCGGTCGGGATCTCACCTGATGGTCGGTTCGACCATCAACGACCTCAATGAGGATGACCAGCGTGTCCCCGTCCCCACCGAGCGCTGACTCGAACCATGCCGACCGCGACCCGACCGACCGCGACCCGACCGGTCCGGACCAGCTCGATCCCGAGCAGCTCGCCAGGATGTGCGCGCAGGCGTCCGAGGCGATCGCCGCCGCAGGTGATCTCGACGAGCTCGCCGCCGTCCGCACCTCGCATGTGGATGGCCGCTCCGCTCCGCTGGCGCTGGCGCGCCGGGTGCTCGGCGCCTTGGCGCAGGCGGACCGTGCCGCAGCCGGGCGCCGGCACAACGATGCCGCAGCCCCGGTCCGGGCACTCTATGAGACACGGCTCGCCGAGCTCACCGCCGACCGGGACGCCCGGGTCCTCGTCGAGGAGCGGGTTGACGTCACCGTGCCGGTGGATCGCGCTCCGCGGGGAGCGCGGCATCCGATCACGGCGCTGTCCGACTACCTGGTGGACGTATTCGTGGCGATGGGTTACGAGGTCGCGGAGGGGCCCGAGGTCGAGCACGACTGGTTCAACTTCGAGGCGCTGAACCTCGACCCCGATCATCCTGCGCGCAGTTCTCATGACACCCTCTACGTCGACCCGATGGGCAGCGGGCTGCTGTTGCGCACGCATACCTCGCCGGTGCAGGTCCGCGCGCTGCTGTCGCGTCCGCTGCCGGTGTACGTCGTGTGCCCGGGACGGACGTATCGCAACGACGCCGTCGACGCCACGCACTCGCCCGTATTCGGTCAGATTGAGGGCCTCGCGGTCGATGAGGGCATCACCATGGCCGACCTACGCGGCACGCTGGATGTGTTCGCCCAGGCCCTGTTCGGTTCGGGTCTGTCGACGCGACTGCGGCCGCACTACTTCCCGTTCACCGAGCCGTCGGCAGAGCTCGACGTCGTCTGTTTCGCCTGCCGCGGCGAGGCTGCCCGCCAGCCGTGCCGGGTGTGCTCCGACGAGGGTTGGATCGAGGTCGGTGGCTGCGGGATGGTCGACCCGAACGTGCTCGTCGCCTGCGGCGTCGACCCGTCCCGCTACAGCGGGTTCGCATTCGGAATGGGTCTGGAACGTGCGGCGATGATTCGGCACAACGTCCGCGAGATCCGCGACTTCGTCGACGGTGACATCCGTTTCGGTCGTCTGTTCGGGACGGGGAGCTGATCATGAAAATTCTCATGTCGTGGCTGCGGGAGGCCGTCGACGGCCTGCCACCGGCGAAGGCAGTCGCCGAGGCGCTGATCAGGGCCGGTTTCGAGGTGGAGTCCGTCGAGTCCGTCGGTCACGACCTCGCCGGGGTCGTCGTCGGCGAGGTCGTCTCGATCGAGGTCGTCGAGACCAAGAAGAAGAACGTGCGCTGGGTGGATGTCGCGGTGTCCCAGACCGGTACCCGCGGGGTGATCTGCGGGGCGTTCAACTTCGAGGTCGGCGACCGGGTGGCGGTGGCGTTGCCCGGCGCGGTGCTGCCCGGCGGCTTCACCATCACCGCGCGCAAGACCTATGGGAAGCTCAGCGAGGGGATGATCTGTTCGCTCCGTGAGCTGGGCATCGGTGACGATCATGACGGTATCCTGGTGCTGCCGCCTGGGACCCCGCTGGGCGTGGACATCGCCGAGCTGCTGGATCTCGCCGACGACGTCCTTGACATAGCCGTCACCCCGGACCGTGGTTACGGCCTGTCGGTCCGCGGGATCGCCCGGGAGGTGGCGACCGCGTTCGGGCTGACGTTCCATGATCCTGCCGCCGTGGTTGCCGGTGGCAGCGACGCCGGCGGCGCCGGCCTCGGTGAGCGCAGCGACGCACCGGCCACGCTCGGGTACCCGGTCGTGGTGGCGGACCCCGAGGCCTGTACCCGCTACGTCGCCCGGGTCGTGCGCGGGGCGTCCCCGGGTGCGCAGACCCCGTTGCGCCTTGCCCGCCGCCTCACGCTCTCGGGCATGCGGCCGGTCTCGGTGCCGGTCGACATCACCAATTTGATCATGTTGGGGCTGGGGCAGCCGCTGCACGCCTTCGACCGGGCGAAGCTGTCCGGCCCGATCGTGGTCCGCCGGGCCCGTGAGGGCGAACGGCTGGTCACCCTCGACGGTGTCAAACGGGAACTCGACCCCGAAGATCTCGTGATCGCGGACGACTCCGGGGTGGTGGCGTTGGCCGGTGTGATGGGTGGCGCGTCCACCGAGATCTCGTCGGACACCACCGAGATCCTGATTGAGGCGGCCCATTTCGACCCGATCGCCGTCGCCCGCACGGCCCGACGCCACCAGCTCACCTCGGAGGCGTCCCGCCGGTTCGAACGTGGCGTCGATCCGGCGCTCGCGCCGGTGGCCGCGCAGGCTGCGGTCCGGCTGCTCACCGAGCTCACCGGCGCCACGGCCGAGGCCGGGGTGACCGACATCGACCACCGGCGGCCGGCGCCGACCATCCTGTTCCCCGTCGCCGAGACCACCCGGCTCGGCGGCCGTCCCTACCCGCCCGATGTCGTCCGCCGACGCCTGACCGAGGTCGGCTGCCTGGTCACCGAGGCACCCGGGCCACACCGCCCGGGCGGTGTCGGCGGTGTGGACGGTGTGCCCACGGATCTGCTCGCGGTCACCCCACCGTCCTGGCGGGGTGACCTCACCCGGCCCGCGGACCTCGTCGAGGAGGTCATCCGGCTGGAGGGCTACGACACCATCGCGGTGACGCTCCCGCGGCTACCCGCCGGCCGTGGCCTGACCCAGGGCCAGCGGCTGCGCCGCGCGGTCGACGCGGCGCTGGCCAGCCAGGGCTACATCGAGGTCCTCACCGTCCCCTTCGTCAGTGACGACACGCCGGCCAGGCTCGGGCTCGACGAGGACGACCCACGCGCCGCGGTGGTCCGGATCGCAAACCCGATCGCCGAGGACGCCGCCAACCTGCGCACATCCCTGCTACCCGGACTCTTCGCCGCGGCCGTCCGCAACATCGGCCGGGGTCAGCCCAACCTGGCCCTGTTCGAGACCGGGCTGGTGTTCCGGTCTGTTGCCACTGGCACTGGCACTGGCATGCCTGCCGCTGCCACGCCGTCGACACCCGCGGTCGACCACCGGCCCGGCGACGACGAGATCGCCGCGCTGAACGCCGCCCTGCCCGACCAGCCCAGGCTGGTGGCCGTCGTCCTCACCGGCCTGCGGGAACCGGCCGGCTGGTGGGGACCGGGGCAACCGGTGAGCTGGCAGGACGCGGTCGCAGCCGCGCACACCGTGGCGGGTGCCGCCGGTCTGGACGTGACAGTGGCGGCGGACACGGTGATGCCCTGGCACCCCGGCCGGTGCGCGCGGCTGACAGCGGCAGATCCGGCCGCGGTAGGTTCGGCCGCCGGCCGCATCATCGGGTACGCCGGGGAGCTGCATCCCCGGGTGATCGCTGCCTACGGACTGCCGGCCCGGACCTGTGCGATGGAGCTCGATCTCGACGCGCTGGTCGAGATCGCGTCGAGGCGTCCGCCGGTTACCGCGCCCGTGGTGTCCACCTATCCGCCCGCTGATCGCGACATCGCGCTCGTCGTCGCGGCGGATGTCACCGTCGCCCGGGTCACCGAGGCGTTGCGGTCGGGCGCCGGTGATCTGCTGGAGGCGCTGACGCTGTTCGACGTCTACGAAGGGTCCCAGATCGGCGGCGGAAAACGGTCGCTCGCCTTCGGCCTACGGCTGCGGGCCGGGGACCGTACGCTCACGGCCGACGAGGCGAACGCGGCGCGGGACGCGGCGGTCGCGCAGGCTGCCCGGGTGACTGGAGCGACCCTGCGTACCTGACCAGGTCAGGTGCCTTCGTGGCGGCGACCGAGCACCCGTGTTCCGATGAACGGTGCCCGTACCGCGAGGAGCGGGCGGGCGCCGGCCCGCCGGTCGACCGCGACGGCCAGGCGTCGGCCGGCCACGGCGGCGACCAGCTGTTCGGCGCGCGCGTCGTTCGCGAGCTCGGTGCGGACCTCGTGGGCGAAGGCCACACCGTCCGCGTGCGCCCCAGCGGGGGCGCGTCCGGTGGCGAAAGCGGTGAACCGGCTGTCGAACTCAGGTAGACACGACAGCGCCGGCCATAGCCGGGCAAGGGCTGCCGCGCGTTTGCGCAGAAGCGCCGTTCGGGTCGTGGCCACCCGGGCGGGGTCGAACCCGGCGGGGGTGGGTCCGCCGGCGACGAGCGCCCGTACGAGATCATCCTGTGTCCGGTGCAGCCGGGCGCGTCCGTCGGTGTGGGTGTGCGTGTGGGCGTGCGTGCCGACCCCGCCGTCCCGGTTGGTGAGTGCGGTGCGGCATGGCATCGCGCCCGCGGTGGGGCTGGCGGGTCCAGCGGCCGCAGTGATGATCGCGTCCAGCTCGTCGGTGAGCTCCTGGACGGACGGGTAGCGACCGTCGCGTTCGAGCATGACCGCCACCGAGGCGCGATGCCGGTCAGTGCACTCCCGGAGCAGCGTGAGGACCTCGCGGGTGATCGGATGGGTATGGGTGTCGTGATAGAGCCCGGCGCGCTCGATCCCACCCGCCACGTGGATGTAGGCGATCCGCTCCCAGGGCAGCGCCGCAAGGAAACGGTGCGGGTCGACGCCGTGGTTGATCCGGTCGGCGTGCAGGTTGGCGAGATCGAGCAGGAGGAGCGCGTCGGTGCGTTCGACCAGCTCGGTGAGGAACTCGGCGTCACCGAATTCGGCGTCAGCCCAGCGCAGCAGCGCGGCCGGGTGTTCCAGGGCAAGCGGTACGGGGAGTTCCGCGCACACCGCCCGCACGTTGGCGACCAACACATCGAGGGCGTCCCGGGTGCGTGGCACGGGTAGCAGATGGCCCGCTTCGAGGCCGGCGGCCCGGACGAATGCCACGTGCTCACTCACTATCGGCGCCCGCACCCGGTCGGCGATCGCCGCCAACTGCGCGACCCGGGTCGGCTGGAGTGGATCGGCTCCGCCGAGCCCCAACCCGACGCCGTGCGCGATCACCGGGATGCCCCGTTCGACCAGTCTGTCGAGACCGGCCGGCAGAGGCCGGTGGGCCGGCAGCGTCTCGGCGATCACCTCGACGAAGGACAGGTCGCTCCGGTCGGCGATGAAGGCGGCGAGCTCCGGGCGCCACCCGATCCCCAGCCCGTGCAGCGGCCCGTGGCGGCTGGGCCGTGAGCTGCTCTGCGCCGGGTCGGTGGTCATCCCCCGCAACCGCCGCCGCAGCCGCCGCCCCCACCGTCGCTACCGCCGCCGCAGCCGCCGCCCCCACCGTCGCTACCGCTGCCACCGTCCCTGCTGGGACGGGTCAGGCCGAGCTGGCTGGCGAAGACCGGGTCCGCGTCCCAGAGCACCTCCGTGTCGAACAGGGCGAGGGCGAGGGCGCGTTGTCCGGGCACACCGCCGGACCGCAGACCGTTGTTGTCCCGGCGGGCCGCGGCCAGGAGGGCCTTTCCCCGGCGGTTGGTGGTCGGACGCTGAGCAAGAACCATCAGCGCCAGCGCTGTGAAGATCAGCTCGACGCCGAGAAGGTCGACCGGCTTACCCCGGCTCGCGCCGACGGCGGCGCGGATGATCCCGATCGCCGCGAGGACCAGCAGGGGGATCAGGGTCTGCCGACAGGCATGAGCCTGCGCCGGTGTCGGTACGAGTCCTGCCCCCTGCAGACGGTCGCGGCAGGCGGCCACGGCCGGTCCCCGTGACACCGGCGCACTGAGCGACTCCAGTTGCAGCTCGCCGGCCCGGACGGTGGCATTGAACACCTCCTGCTCGAGCCGGGTGGCGTCGGGCGGCAGCGGCTCACCCGTGGTGGTCAGCCCGCTCCGCGTTCGACCTGGCCGCAGCAGACCCCGGTCGTAGAGGCTGGTGACAGCGCACGTCACGGCCAGTCGCGGCTGCCCGTCGATCACGGCGAGTTCTTCCGGGCCCAGTGGGCCAAAGGCGATGCGATCGTGGTTCTGGCGCATCGCCGGAGGCCGAAGTCTCCGGCTCGCCAGTGGACCGGGACCCGCCGCGGGCGTGTCCGTCGGGTCGAGGATGCGCCGCCGCATGACGACCGCCACCAGTAGCACGGCCGCGAACCCCAGGGCGTAGAGGGCGAGAAAACCGGGGCCGCTGATGCCCCAGGTGTCGCCTGTGGCAGCTGCCGCGGTTGCGGTGGGCGCGGTCGGTGCGCTCATGCCATGGTCCTTCCGGGTACCCGACACAGTGGGCCGGACCGGCCCACAGCGGTGAAACCGCGAGTCGGATCGGGTTTCGCCCTGTGACGCCCGACACGTCGCATGGTCCGCCACCAGGTGGCCGCGGCGGCGGACGAGTATCCAACGTGACACCGAACAGCACCGAACAGCACCGAACACCTCGGCGTATGGCCGATGAGGTAGCTGAGCCCGCATGCCGTCCTGGGACACCGCCCAGGGGCTCGTGGCGGGTTCAGCGTCGGTCGTAGTCCTCCTGGGCGGCGATGACGGTGGGCATCTCGGCCTCGACCAGGTCGATCAGGTCGCGGAGTTTCGTCGCGACGCGGCTGCCCAGCGGGGTCAGGCTGTACTCCACATGCGGCGGGATGCTGGTCTGGACTTCGCGGCGGACCAGGCCGTCGCGTTCGAGCGCGTGCAGAGTCTGGGCGAGCATCTTCTCGCTGATTCCGTCGACGCGGCGGCGCAACGCGTTGAACCGGTAGGTGTCCTCGGTCAGCGCGATCAGGGCGAGAACGCCCCATTTGCCGGTGATGTTCTCCAGGGTCCGGCGGGACGGGCAGGCGCGGGCGAAGACGTCGGCGACCAGGTTGTCCGTGGGGTCCGTGGGGTCCGTGGGGTCCGTGGGGTCGACGGAGTCCGCGGGGTCGACGGGGGTGGCCGTCGGGATCATCCTGGCCATTGAACCACTGTACCGTCGTACACCGTACAGGGGAATGTAACCGTACCCACTGGTCGTTGGTGCTTCCGAAAAGTTAGTACATTCTGTCGGGAGCACCTGCAGTCCAACTCTGACGAACCCAGGGAGCACACATGATCACTGTTACCGGCGCCACCGGACACCTCGGCCGGCTCGTCGTGGAGGAGCTGCTCAGGAGCGGCGTGCCCGCCGATGAGATCGTCGCCGCCGTCCGCAGCCCGCACAAGGCCGCGGATCTGGCCGAGCGCGGCGTGCAGGTACGCGAGGCGGACTACACCAAGCCCGAGACGCTGGCCACCGCGTTCGCCGGCACCGACAAGGTGCTACTGGTCTCCTCCAGCGAGGTCGGCCAGCGGGTGGCACAGCACCAGAACGTGGTGGACGCCGCCGTCCAGGCAGGAGTTTCCCTGCTCGCCTATACCAGCGTGCTGTCCGCGCAGACATCCGGTCTTGCGCTGGCCGCCGAGCACAAGGCCACCGAGGACATCATCGGCGCCTCCGGCCTGGCGCACGTCCTGCTGCGCAACGGCTGGTACATCGAGAACTACACGGAGAACCTCGCGCCGGCCTTCGAGCACGGCGCGATCCTGGGTGCGGCCGGCGAGGGTCGCATCTCCGCGGCCACCCGTGCAGACTTCGCCGCCGCCGCGGCGGCCGTGCTGACCGGTGCGGACCAGGCGGGTGCGGTGTACGAACTGGGTGGCGACCAGTCGTTCACCATGGCAGAGCTGGCCGCCGAGGTTGCAGCCCAGTCGGGCAAGCCGGTCGCCTACGCCGACCTGCCGGCCGAGGAATACACCAAGGTGCTGGTCGGTGTGGGCCTGCCCGAGGCATTCGCGGGTCTCCTGGCCGACTCCGACCTGGGTATCGGGAGGGGCGAGCTGTTCACCGACAGCGGTGACCTGGGCCGGCTCATCGGCCGCCCGACCACGACACTGGCCGAGGCGGTTGCCACTGCGCTGAAGGCCTGACCGACCATCCGTTTCGCGTGGAGCCTCCCGCCCGCCGCAACGATGTGAATGTGCTGTTGGTGGGGCAGCACCGGATTCACATCGTTTGCGGCTATTTATAGATGTTAAGACCGATTTGTGACCCGAGGATGTCCATCGGACTCTTGCATGACCATGATGGTGTGTGTATAAGTTTTCAGTCATGGGGATGACAGCGGCGATGGCAGGGGCGAGTGGCTACGCGGGCGGCGAACTGCTGCGGCTGCTGCTCGGCCATCCGGAGATCGAGCTAGGTCTGGTAGCGGCGGGTTCGTCGGCCGGGCAGGACATCGCAGCGGTTCATCCGCACCTGCCGGATCTGGCCGGCCGGGTCTTCGCCGATACCTCCGCCCTTGCCGGGGTCGACGCCGACATCGTGTTCCTCGCGCTTCCGCACGGCGCGTCCGGCGCGCTCGCGGCGACGCTGCCGGCCGGCGTGCGGGTGGTTGACCTGGGCGCCGACCATCGGCTCGCCGACGCCGACGTCTGGCGCCGGGCCTACGGCGGCGAACACGCGGGTGTTTGGACGTACGGGATGCCGGAACTGCCCGGCGCTCGGGCTGCCGTCCGCTCCAGCACCCGGGTTGCTGCACCGGGGTGTTTTCCGACCGCGACCACGCTTGCCCTCGCGCCGCTGCTGGCCGCGGGCCTGGTCGACACCGAGGACATCGTTGTGGTGGCGGCGAGCGGCACATCGGGCGCCGGCCGGTCGCTCAAGACCCACCTGCTCGGCAGCGAGGTCATGAATGACGTGACCGCCTACCGGGTCGGCAACCACCAGCACCGTCCGGAGATTCTGCAGGCGCTTCGCGGCCTGGTGGACGCGCCGGTGTCCATGTCGTTCACGACGGTGCTGGCGCCGATGCCGCGCGGCCTGCTCGCCACCTGCACCGCCCGTCTCGACTCCGCGGTCACCACCGACGCGCTGCGCGGTGCGCTCATCGCGGCTTATGCGGGCGAGCCGTTCGTGCGGGTCCTGCCGCCGGGACGTTGGCCCCGCACCGCGGCGACGCTGGGCGGCAACACCGTCCAGCTGCAGGTCACCGCTGATCACGAAGCCGGCCGGGCTGTGGTCGTCGCCGCCATCGACAACCTGTGCAAGGGCGCCGCCGGCCAGGCCCTGCAGTGCGCGAACCTCATGCTCGGCGTGGCGGAGGCCAGCGGCCTGACCTCATCGGGTATCGCGCCATGACCCGTGAACCCACAAACCTTCGTGGGTTCACGAAAACGTGCAGGCCCACGAAGTCGCGGCATGGACATGATCATCTGTATGCGGCCCTGCCGACAGTGGTTTTTCATACGATGTAGGAGGAGCGACCATGGGTGTAGAGCCATGAGCGTGACTGCCCCGGGGGGGTTCCGGGCCGCAGGCGTAGCGGCCGGGCTCAAACCATCCGGCCGCCTGGATGTCGCGGTTGTCGTCAACGACGGTCCGACGGATGCCGCCGCGGGCGTCTTCACCGGCAACCGGGTGCAGGCGGCGCCCGTCCTCTGGTCCCGCCAGGTGATCGCGGACGGCCGGCTGCGGGCGGTCGTCCTGAACTCCGGTGGCGCCAACGCGTGTACAGGACCAGCGGGCTTCACCGACACGCACCGCACTGCCGAGCACACCGCCGGCCTGCTGGGGCTGGGAGCGGGCGAGGTGGCAGTGTGCTCGACCGGCCTGATCGGGACCCGGCTCCCCATGGACCTACTGCTACCCGGTGTGACCAAGGCGGTGGCCGAGGTGTCGGCCACCGGCGGGACGGCCGCGGCCGAGGCGATCTGCACGACCGACACCGTCAGCAAGCAGGCTGTGCGCGCGGCGGGCGGGGTGACCGTCGGTGGGATGGCCAAGGGCGCCGCGATGCTCGCGCCGGCGCTCGCCACGATGCTCGTGGTGGTGACCACCGACGCGGTCGTCGACCCGGCCACCGCCGACCGGTTACTGCGGGACGCCTGCCGCACCACCTTCGAACGGGTGGACTCCGACGGATGCATGTCGACCAACGACACGGTGCTGCTGTTGGCGAGCGGCGCGTCCGGGATGAGTGTGTCCGCGGACACGCTCGGTGGCCTGGTGACCGATACCTGCGCCGACCTCGCCGGGCAGCTGCTCGCCGACGCGGAAGGCTCGACCAAGACGATCGCGATCACCGTGACGGGGGCGGCCGGTGAGGACGACGCCCTGGCGGTCGGCCGGGCGGTGGCGCGCTGCAACCTGCTCAAGTGTGCGCTCTACGGCAACGATCCGAACTGGGGCCGGGTGCTCGCGGCGGTCGGCACCACCCGGGCCGCCTTCGAACCAGACGCGCTGGATGTCGCGATCAACGGCGTGTGGGTGTGCCGGGCCGGTGCGCCGGGCCAGCCGCGTGAACTCGTCGACCTGACCGGCCGGGCGGTCTCCATCCAGATAGACCTGCATGCCGGCGCCACGGAGCTGACTGTCTGGACGAACGATCTCACTGATGGTTACGTCCACGAGAACTCGGCGTACTCGACATGACCACCGCACCGGCCGCGGACCGGCCCTCGGCACTGGCCCGGGGGCATGCCGCGCTGGCCAAGACCACCGTGCTGATCGAGGCGCTGCCCTGGCTGTCGCGTTTCCACGGTTCCACCATCGTGATCAAATATGGCGGCCATGCGATGAGCGACCCGGCGCTGCGCGAGGCGTTCGCCGCGGACGTCGTGTTCCTGCGGTACGCGGGCCTTCGGGTGGTCGTGGTCCACGGAGGCGGGCCACAGATCACCGCCCACCTGGCCCGTCTCGGTGTCGAATCGGTGTTCGCCGGCGGACTGCGGGTCACCACCCCGGAGACCATGGAGATTGTCCGGATGGTCCTGGTCGGCCAGGTCAACCGGGATGTGGTGGGTCTGGTCAACAGCCACGGTCCGTTCGCGGTGGGTCTGTCCGGCGAGGACGCCAACCTGCTCATCGCGCGGCGCAAGCCGGCCGTCGTGGATGGCAGCGAGGTCGACATCGGCCTGGTCGGGGACGTCGTCGAGGTCGCCCCCGAGACCCTGATCGCGTTGTTGGACTCCGGTAAGGTCCCGGTGGTCGCGACCGTCGCCCGCGGGATCGACGGCGGCGTGTACAACGTCAACGCGGACCTCGCCGCCGCCGCGCTGGCTGCCGCGATCGGCGCGGCGAAGCTGGTCATCCTCACCGACGTCGAGGGTCTGTACGCAGACTGGCCGTGCAGCGACGAGGTGATCAGCGAACTGACCGCCGCGGAGCTCGCGGACCTCCTACCCACACTGACCACTGGAATGATTCCGAAGATGGAGGCGTGCCTGCGGGCCGTGCACGGTGGCGTGCCACAGGCGCATGTCCTCGACGGCAGGGTGGCACACGCCGTCCTGCTGGAGGTCTTCACCGATGACGGGATCGGGACTCTGATCACGCCTGACACCGCGTCCGCCATCACCGTGGGAGGAGCCCCATGAACGCCGAGCTGCTCAACCGCCGAGATGCGGTGATCATGGCGGCCTACGGCCGTCCGCCGATCGCGCTGGAACGTGGTGCCGGGACCCGGGTGTGGGACGCGGACGGGCGCGAGTACCTCGACCTGCTCGCCGGAGTTGCCGTCAGCGTCCTGGGCCACTGTCACCCCGCCGTGCAGGCGGCCGTATGCGATCAGGTCGGACGCCTCGGCCATGTGTCCAACCTGTATGTGAACGAGCCGCAGATCGCCCTGGCCGAGCGGCTGTTGGAACTGCTCGGCGTCGACGGCCGGGTGTTCTTCTGCAACTCGGGCGCGGAGGCGAACGAGACGGCCATCAAGATCTCGCGCCGGACCGGCCGGAGTGAGATCGTCGCGGCGGAGGGATCCTTCCACGGACGGACTCTCGGCGCGCTGTCGATCACCGGCCAGCCGGCCAAGCGGGCGCCGTTTGAGCCGCTGCTGCCGGGCACGCGTTTTGTTCCCTACGGTGACGTCGCCGCTCTGGAGGCGGCGGTCGACGATCGCACCGCCGCGGTCTTCCTGGAACCGACGTTGGGTGAGGCCGGCGTGATCCCGCCGCCGCCGGGGTATCTGCGGGCGGCGCGCGACATCTGCGACCGCACGGGCGCCCTGCTTGTCCTGGACGAGATCCAAAGTGGCATCGGTCGGGCCGGAACCTGGTTCCTGCACCAGAGCGAGGCGGTTGTCCCCGATGTCCTGACACTGGCCAAGGGGCTCGGGGGCGGCCTGCCCATCGGTGCCTGCATCGGGTTCGGCCCGGCCGGCCATCTCCTGCGCCCGGGTGACCATGGCAGTACGTTCGGCGGCGGACCGATCGTCTGCGCGGCCGCGCTCGCGGTGCTCGCCACCATCGAGCGGGACGGGTTGATCGCCAACGCGGTGGAGGTCGGGCGCGTCCTGACCGACGGGATCCTCGGCGCCGGCGTACCGGGCGTGGTGGGGGTCCGTGGTCGTGGCCTGTGGCTGGCGATCGAGTTGGGTTCGCCGTTCGCCGGTGCCGTCGAAACCGCCGCCCGTGACGCGGGCTTCCTGGTCAACGCGGTCTGCGCGGACGCGGTGCGGCTCGCTCCGCCGTTGCTGCTCTCGGCCGCGGAGGCCGGTAGGTTCATCGCGGCGCTGCCCGAGATCGGCGGGGCTGCGCTGACCGCCGCCGAGCACTCTAAGGTCTGCGCATGACGGTGTATCCCGGTGTCCTCCGCCGCTGCGCTCCTTGCTCGCTGGCGCTCGCTGCGATGCTCGCGATGGAGGTTGGGGCGTGCGACGCTTTTTGCGCATGCCCCGGCCGACCGGGTGCGGGTGTCCCGCAAGGTAGAGAGGCCACCTCATGACTGTGTGCCCCGGTGTCCTCCGCCGCTGCGCTCCTTGCTCGCTGGCGCTCGCTGCGATGCTCGCTTTGGAGGCCACCTCATGACCATCCGACACTTTTTGCTGGATACCGACCTGACACCGGGCGAACAGGCCGCCATCCTCGACGCGGCCGACCACCTCAAGGCCACCCGTCGGGTGCGGAGCACCGAGCCCGGCCCACTTGCCGGCCGCTCGGTAGCGTTGCTGTTCGAGAAGCCGTCCACCCGTACCCGGATGTCCTTCGACGTGGCCGTGGCCGAGCTCGGTGGGCACTGCGTGGTCGTCGACGCGGCCACCACCCAGCTCGGCAGGGGCGAATCCATCGAGGATACGGCGGCGGTCTTCAGCCGGTATGTCGACGCCATCGTGGTGCGGACGTTCGCCCAGGACCGGTTGGAGCGGATGGCGGCGGCGGCCTCGGTGCCGCTGGTCAACGCACTTTCCGATCATGCGCACCCGTGCCAGGCGCTCGCCGACCTGCAGACGATCCGGGAGCGAAGCGGCACCCTGGCCGGGTTGACTCTTGCCTACCTCGGGGACGGCAACAACGTCGCGCATTCGCTGGTACTGGCCGGTGCGCTTGCCGGCATGCGGGTGCGGGTGGCCTCGCCGCCCGGGTACGAGCCCTTCGAGCAGGTGCTGCGGCAGGCAGCGGAGATCTGCTTGGTGACCGGTGGCGCGGTCACCGTGACCCATGACGCGCTCGAGGCCGCGTCCGGCGCTGACGTGCTCTATACCGACGTCTGGGCCTCCATGGGCCAGGACGCCGAGGCCGACAGCCGGTCGCTGGTCTTTCAGCCGTATCAGCTCGACGAAAAGGTGGTGGAGGCGGCCGGTGCTGACGCGATCGTCATGCACTGCCTGCCGGCGCACCGCGGCCTGGAGATCGCGGGTTCCGTCCTTGACGGACCCCGGTCGGTCGTCTTCGACCAAGCCGAGAACCGGCTGCACGCCCAGAAGGCGTTGCTGGCGTTTCTGCTGGAGCGGACTGATCCGGTCTCGCGGCCGTCCCCGCGGGTACTGGCTGGCAAGGTCACCCCGTGACCGCCTCATGACCGCCTCATGACCGCCTCATGACGACACCGGCGCATGGGGTGGCTCGCCACGCGGCCGCGCCGCTGACCAAGCACGCGCGGCAGGCGCGGCTCGCGGCCCTGATAGCCCGTGAGTCGGTGCGCTCGCAGACGGAGCTGGCCCGCATGCTCGCGGCGGAGGGCGTCCAGGTCACACAGGCGACGCTGTCACGCGACCTCGACGACCTCGGCGCGACCAAGGTGCGGGGCCCTGACGGTGCGCTGGTGTATGCCGTCGATGTCAATCTGGCTCCGACGGAGTCCGTGCGGCTGCCGCTGGGCAGGCTCTGTGAGGACCTCCTCGTTTCGGCCGAGGCCAACGGGGACCTGCTGGTCCTGCGGACCCCTGCGGGTGCGGCGCAGCTGTTCGCCTCGGCGCTGGACAGGGCGTCATTGCCGGAGGTCATGGGCACCATCGCCGGGGACGACACGGTCCTGGTGGTCTGCCGGTCGGCTCGGCTGGCCACCGGTGATCCCGCTGGTGGCGGTGGCCCGGGCGGCCCTGAACTCGCCGCACGGCTGCTCGACCTCGCCGACGGGCGCTCCCGCGGTTCACTTGCCAACCTGGCTGACCCGGCCCGGCGGGCCTGACCTGCGGGGCAGGATGATTATTTATTTGTGACCCGGGCTTTGCGACCCGAACATATCCGGTCAAAGGTGGCGGGATGCTGGTTTTTTTCCGCCACCGGAGACTCTCAATGATGGCTGGTCAAAGGTGGCGGGATGCTGGTTTTTCCCGCCATCGGAGACCCTTGATGATGGCCGGTCAAAGGTGGCGGGATGCTGGTTTTTCCCGCCACCGGAGACCCTCAATGATATGGGAAAGGTTGATCTGTGGTGACCGACCGCGTCGTACTCGCGTATTCGGGCGGCCTTGACACGTCCGTGGCCATTGGTTGGATCGGTGCCGAAACCGGTGCCGAGGTGGTCGCGCTGGCCGTTGACGTCGGCCAGGGCGGCGAAGATCTTGAACTGATCCGGCAGCGGGCGCTGACCTGCGGGGCGGTGGAATCCGTCGTGGTCGACGCGCGCGAAGAGTTCGCCCGGTCGTTCGTGGCTCCGGCTATCCGCGCGAATGCACTCTACATGGACCGCTATCCGTTGATTTCGTCCTTGTCGAGGCCGGTCATCGTCCGTCATCTGGTCGAGGCAGCTCACACCTTCGGTGCCGGAGCCATTGCGCACGGCTGTACCGGCAAGGGCAACGACCAGGTGCGGTTCGAGGTGGGCGTGATGGCCCTCGCCCCTGACCTGCAGGTGCTGGCGCCGGTGCGGGACTCGGGAATGACGCGGGACAAGGCGATCGCGTTCGCGGACGAGCGCAACCTGCCGATCGACGTGACCGCGCGCTCGCCCTACTCCATCGACCAGAACCTCTGGGGCCGTACCGCCGAGTGCGGCGTGCTGGAGAACCCGTGGGTGCAGCCCCCGGAAGATGTCTTCGTCTACACCGCCGACCCGATGCTCGCGCGGGAACCGGACGAGCTGACCATCGGTTTCGTCGACGGGCTGCCGGTTTCCCTGGACGGCCGGGCCCTTCCCCTCGTGGACCTGATCGTCGAGTTGAACCGGCGGGCGGGTGCACAGGGCGTCGGGCGTATCGACATGATCGAGGACAGGCTGGTGGGGATCAAGAGTCGGGAGATCTACGAGTGCCCGGCGGCGATCACTCTGCTTACCGCTCACCGTGACCTGGAGGACCTCACCCTCGAACGGGAGGTTGCCCGGTTCAAGCGGGGCGTGGACCAGCGCTGGGGCGAGCTTGTCTACGACGGCCTGTGGTACTCGCCGCTGCGGGCGGCGCTGGACGCGTTCATCGACGCCACGAGTGCCCGGGTCAGCGGAGACGTCCGGATCCGGCTCGCCGGTGGCGTGGCGCAGGTGGTCGGACGGCGCGGTGAGGCGAGCCTGTACGACCACGCGCTCGCGACCTATGACGCGGGTGACCAGTTCGATCAGCGGGACGCGCGGGGCTTCATCGACCTGTGGGGTCTGCCGACCAAGGTGTGGTCGGCTCGCGAACAGCGGCTGTCCCGGTGACCACGCCGGCATCCCAGCCACCGGCACCCCAGTCACCGACCCGGCTGTGGGGTGGCCGTTTCGCCGGCGGGCCGGCCGAGGCGCTCGCCCGCCTGTCGGTCAGCGTCCAGTTCGACTGGCGGCTCGCCCCGTACGACCTGCGGGCCTCAGGCGCGCACGCCCGCGTGCTGCACCGCGCCGGCCTGCTCGACGACGACGAGATCACCGCGGTACTCGCAGCCCTGGACGATCTGGCCGAGGCTGTGCGAACCGGGCGGTTCCGGCCGACCGTCGACGACGAGGACGTGCACACGGCCCTGGAACGGGGTCTGCTCGAACGCCTCGGCACGCTCGGCGGCAAGCTGCGGGCGGGGCGTAGCCGCAATGACCAGGTTGCCACCGACCTGCGGATGTACCTGCGTGACCATGCTCGCCAGGTGGCGGCGTGTCTCGTCGACCTGCAGCTCGCCCTCGTCGATCAGGCGGCAGCCCAGGTGGACACGCCGGCTCCCGGGATGACCCACCTCCAGCACGCCCAGCCGATTTCCTTCGCTCATCAACTGCTCGCCCACGTCCACGCGTTTGCCCGTGATGTCGACCGGTTACGGGACTGGGACCGGCGTGCCGCGGTGTGCAGTCTGGGGGCGGGCGCGCTGGCCGGGTCCTCCCTCCCACTCGACCCGCAGGGCGTCGCTGTGGAGCTCGGTTTCGACTCGGCCTTCGCGAATTCGATCGACGCGGTCTCCGATCGCGACTTCGCCGCGGAGTTCCTGTTCGTGGCCGCGCTGACCGGCGTGCACCTGTCCCGTCTCGGCGAGGAGATCGTCTTGTGGACGAGCCGGGAGTTCGGCTGGGTCGAGCTGGACGACGCTTTCGCCACCGGAAGTTCGATCATGCCGCAGAAGAAGAACCCGGATGTCGCCGAGCTCGCTCGGGGCAAGTCCGGTCGGCTGATCGGCGCGCTCACCGGCCTGCTCGTCGCGCTCAAGGGTCTGCCGCTGGCATATGACCGTGACCTGCAGGAGGACAAGGAGCCGGTGTTCGACGCGGTCGACACCCTGTTGGTGGTGTTGCCGGCGACCGTCGGGATGGTGGCGACCATGCGGGTGCATCGCGACCGCCTCGCCGAGGCCGCGCCTGCCGGGTTCGCGCTGGCTACCGATGTGGCCGAGTACCTCGTCCGACGCGGGATGCCCTTCCGGGAGGCACATGAGGCGGTCGGGCAGCTGGTGGCCTGGTGTACCGCGCACGGGGTCGAACTCGACGAGGTCGGCGACGACGACCTGGTGGCCGTCAACCCGCGCCTGACTCCGGGGGTGCGCACCGTGCTCTCCGTCCAGGGGGCGCTGGAGGCCCGCTCCGCTCCGGGCGGGACGGCCCCCGTCCGGGTGCGCGAACAGCTGGCCGCCCTCACCGACCGGCTGGCCCAGGACCGCGAGTGGGCACACAGCCCCTGACGGCCCGCTGGTCAACCGCCGACCGGGCACCGGTGGCTCCTGGCAGGTCGCTGTGACCTGCCAGGAGCCGTGCCGCACCGCGATGAGCGATGAGACGCGATGAGACGCACGCACCTGGATGCCGGACGCCGGCACAGCGGCAGCGGCAGCGGCAGCGGCAGCGGCAGCGGCAGCGGCAGCGGCAGCGGCAGCGGCAGCGGCAGCGGCCCTCGATCCTCCCATAGCAGACAGGTGCGTCAAGGCGACATTCCGGCGATGTGATGTAGCTCACAGATCAAAAAGCCGTTGACGTTTGACGTTCCCGTTCTGCACCCGTAATGTTCTCCTTGCCGGCGGAAAGCCGGGAGACACCGAAGCCAAGTCGCGACGGTGGCCCCAACCCCGGTTCGACACTCTTCGTGAGTGATCGGAAACGACTGTCGAGGCTGACACCGGCTGATCCGGAGCGGTTTGACTCGATGGAAATTCGACAGTAGCTTTAAGAAGTTGTCCCGGACGGGTATCACAAAATACCCCATGGTGAACGCTT
>NZ_CAUVXL010000196.1:0-12705 GCF_963555915.1 Protofrankia sp. Cas4 | reverse complement strand
ACGCGGGGGAGTTCACCACGGCGCTTGCCGAACTGCGTGCGGCACGCCGGCTCGACGGTTCTCCTCGCCACCTCGCCGTCATGGCGGATGCAGAGCGCGGGCTCGGGCGTCCCGAGCGGGCATTGCTGCTTGCACGTGATCCGGCCGCGGCCGAACTCGACGAGGCGAGCCGGGTCGAACTCCTCATTGTTGTGTCCGGCGCACGGCGCGATCTGGGTGAGCCGGCGGCAGCGGTCCTACTGCTGCAGGATGAGGTGGCTTCCACCAGATTGGAACCGTGGACGCCGCGACTGTGGTACGCCTACGCCGAGGCGCTGCTGGCCGCGGGCCGTCCGACCGATGCGGCCCGGTGGTTCGTCTCCGTGGCAACCGTGGACCACGACGAGGAGACCGACGCCGCCGAGCGGGCGCTGCTGCTCGGGGGGGGCGAACCAGCCGGCGAGATCGAGCCAGGCTGAACCTCCGTCGATCCTTGCCCCGGATCCTTGCGCCGGGATCCTTACCCGGGGGAAGGGCCGTCCAACGGACGGATCAGCAGGCCGCTTCGTGGCTTAGGTGTGAACAGCGTCGACTTGCGCGGCATGCGTTCGCCGGCGGCGGCGACTGCCGCGACGTCGGCCGCGGGCGTCGGGTTCAGCAGAAGTGCGGTCCCGCCGGCCTGCGCCGCGGCGGCGATCGCGGTGGTCGCGTCATGGCGGTAGCCGACCACGTCCTCGGTGTCGGCCAGACCCCAGACCGTTGTGATCAGCACGAGATGCGCGACGGTGACGTCCAGCCCGCGAAAGGCGGCTGACCGGTCCGCCGGCAGCACCTGCGCGAGCAGCGCCGGATCCGGATCGCTCAGCAGGAACGCCGTCCGGCCATCGGTGATCACAAATGCGTGGCCGTCCGTGCCCGCTTCTGCCAGCGCGTCGAGCAGGGTCACCCCGGTCGGGTCCGGCTCGCCGTCCAGCTGCGTCACCGAGAATGCCGCAGCGGCTCGACGAGCGGCCTGCGCCACGTCGAGCCCGGCCACGACCCGATGGATCGCGTGGACCGCAGGCCCCGACACCCGCGCGTCGGCCAAGAAGGCCAGGCCGAAATCCCACGGGCCGGCGCCGTCCCCGGCAGCGTGGCGGTCTGCCTGGTAGCGACGGTAGGTTGCGTACCGGTGGTGTCCGTCGGCGATCACCGCGCGCCGTTCGTACAGATCGCCGGCGATGCTCGCCAGCTCGTCCGGGTCGGTCAGCGCCCAGATGCGGTGTGACACACCGTCATCGGTCGTGGTGGTCAGCAATGGTCGAGTTACCACCGTCGCCGCCACGAGCTGGCTGGTGAGCCCGCCGCCGGAGTACAGCAGGAAGATCGGTTCGAGGTTCGCCCCGGTGGACACGGTCAGGGCGAGTCGGTCGGCCACCGGGCCGGCCATGGTGTTCTCGTGCGGCAGGATGATCCCCGCGTCCGGGTCCGCGAGAGCCACCGCGCCGACCAGGCCCCGCTGGATGTGGTCGCCGTGGACCTCCTCGTACACGTACAGCGCCGCAGCGTCGTCGAGGCGCAGGACGCCGGTGGCGATCCACTCGCGCAGGGTCTGCCCGGCACGGCCGTACCGACTGTCGGGGGAGTGCTCGTCGGTGTCACGGGGCAGGATCAGGCGGACGACATTGTGCGGATGCGTCGTCTCCAGCGCGGTGACGCCCGCCGCGTCGATCACGTCGTAGGGCGGGGCGGTCCGCGCCGCCAGATCCGGCCCGTCGTCGGCCACATACCGCAGGGCACGAAACGGCGCGAGCACGAGTCCGCCGGGTGTGGGCAGGGCCGGGTCGCAAGCAGCCATGCCGCGATCGTAGGGGCTGGGCGTCCCCCGTGGCCGTCTCCGGCGGGCGAACCACGGCCGGGCGTGGTGCTCGGCCGGACCGCTGAGCGTCCATGCCGGTAACAGTCGGTATAGAACTAGCGCGATCAGCGCGATCGGTGGGAGCGTCGCCCGGTTTCCGGCGACACTGGGGGGCGAACCTTGTGAAGATGCGTCCGGCCGTCATCGGCGTCGGCTGACGTGTGCATCGGTGGCGGCAACGCTGCGAGCACGGCGGCCCTGAGCACGAAGGCCCTGAGGGTTAGGGGAGGCACGGATGTCGGGCGGGCACAAGGGACCCGGGATGAATGGGCCTGAGGCGAACGGTGCTGGTGCCAACGGTGCTGGTGCCAACGGTGCTGGGGTCGGCGGTGCTGGTGGCGGCACTCCCGGCGGTGAGGTCTACGACTGGTACACCCGGGGCGTCGCCCTGCTCGACCGGGGGAATGCCAACGCCGCGGTTCAACTGCTGGCCCATGCCGTCGCCGCCGAGCCGGACTCCCGCAGCGTCCGGGAGGCGCTGGCCCGGGCACAGTTCGACGCCGGCCAGTACGGCGCCGCGCGGGAGAGCTTCGCCTGGATAGTCGACAACGACCCGGCGGACGACTACGCGCAGTTCGGGCTCGGGATGGCGGCTCGGCGAACCGGTGACCTGCGCGCGGCCGTGGAGCATCTGGCACTGGCCGCGGCGATGCGCCCGGACCTCCGACATTACGGCCAGGCCCTGCGGGGCGCCCGAGCCGCACTCAACCGGCCATGACAGGCGGTCCGCGTCCACTGTCGGCGTCACCGTCCGCGCTGGTCGACGTCCACGATGTCGCCCTGATGGACCTCGACGGCGTGGTGTACCGGGGGTCGCAGGCTGTGCCCCATGCCGCGGTGACGATCGCGGCCGCCCGCGACCGCGGCATGCGGGTGGTGTACGTCACCAACAATGCGCTGCGTCCGCCGGCGGAGGTTGTGCGCCGACTGGCGTCGGTCGGCGTGTCCGCGGCGGTACCCGATGTCGTCACGTCGGCTCAGGCGGCCGCGCGGGTGCTGGCGCAACGGCTACCCGCGGGCGCGGCCGTCCTGGTCGCCGGTGGGGAGGGGTTGCGCGAGGCGGTGACCGCGGAAGGCCTACGGCCGGTGACGACCGCCGGGGAGCAACCCGTCGCCGTCGTCCAGGGCTTTGATCCAGATCTTGACTACGCCCGGCTCGCCGAGGCCGCGCTCGCGATCCGGGCCGGCGCGTTCTGGGTCGCGAGCAATGTCGATGCGACGGTGCCGACCGAGCGTGGCCTGATGCCCGGCAACGGTTCGCTGGTCGCAATGCTGCGCACCGCCACCGGCTGCGATCCGATGGTGACCGGAAAGCCTGAGCGTGCGATGCACGAGGAGTCGGTCCGCCGGAGCGGGGCCCGGTTTCCGCTGATCGTCGGCGACCGCCTCGACACCGACATCGAGTCCGCCGTCCGGTCGGGCACGCCGTCCCTGCTGGTGCTCACCGGGGTGGCCTGCCCGGCTGAGCTCCTGCGGGCACAGGGGCGCCACCGGCCGACGTATCTCGCCGCCGACCTGCGTGGCCTGCTGGCGTGCCACCCGGGTGTCGTCGTGACAGTGGGCAGGGCCCAGGTTGACGGGGTACCGCCGCAGGGGGCGGACGTGGACGGCAACCCACATTGCGACGATGTGGTGGCGGTGTGCGGCGGCTGGGTCGCGCAGGTGCGTGATTCGACGCTGACCTGGCGCGGAGCCAGACCGGTGACCTGGGCTGGCGGTACCGACGGTCTGGACGCCCTTCGGGCGGCGTGCGTGGCCGCCTGGACGGCGGCGGACCGGGGCGCTCCCGTCCACACGGTGGCCGGTGACCGCCCGCCCGGCTGTTCCGATCTTGATTAGCGTCTGTACGCCGGAATGCATTCGGGGGTTGACTTCCGCGACCGGCTGGCAGCCGCGCCCTGCCCGGCGCTGACGACATGAGCGGCCGACTCGGCGAGCCGACGGTCATCGTCGTGCCGACGGTGGTCACAGATCGGTTGGTCCTGCGGTGTTGGCGGCCGGCGGATATCGACCCGTACGCGGCGATGAACGCCGACGACGAGACCATGCGTTACCTCAACGGCACGTTCGACCGGGACGGCACGGAACGCCTGATCACCCATCTGATCGGAATGTGGGCGTTGCTCGGGCACGGGATGTGGGCGGTTGAAGATCGGGTGTCTGGCGAGTTCCTGGGTCGTGCCGGGCTCTACTACGGCCCCGGCTGGCCTGGTGTCGAGGTCGCTGTGTCGATTCGGCGGGATCGCTGGCGGGAAGGACTCGGCACCGAAGCGTGCGACACTGCGGTGACCTGGGGGTTCGCGACCCTCGCCCTGGACGAGATCGTCACGTTCACCAACCGGGGCAACGCCGGAATGAACGGGATCGCCCGCACGCTCGGCATGACGTTTCAGGGCGAGGCGTCCGCCATCGGCCCGTGGAAGGACAACAACGTGTACGCCATCAGCCGGTCCGAATGGGAGACGCGCACCGGCGGTTGACCGTACCCCGGCTGGCCTGGAGCTGAGACCTCCACCCGGCTGCCGGCTCTCAAGGTCAACTTTTTGACGTTGGTTGTGCTGATTGCTACTGGCGGTCCGTCACGGCGCAACCGCGAGCGTATCGGTGAGCGATGCTTCGGCCGTGGCTGTCGCCGTCGTGAGTTGGTTCAAGAGCAGGGCGGGGATGGTTCCTGCGCCCAGCCCTGATGCGTCCAGGAGTTCGGTGAACGCCTCTTCAGGTGCGGAAAGGGCTGCGTACGTGGGGTGGATGTGCGCGTCTCGCGCCGCATAGGCGTCCGCCGAGCGCAGCACGTCGGTTTCGATCGTGTGGGCGAGTCGTGGGGCGGAGCGGGTGTCGGCGAGGTCGAGGACGGTCAGGCCCAGACGGACGCGGAAGACGACGTGTCCGGGTGCTGTCTGGTCGAGTGCGAGGAAGCTGTCCACCATAGCTGTGGGGTCGGGGTTGCCGGTCAGGACCGTCAGGCTGGCGGCCACGGTCTGCTCCCATGGGGTGGGGGTGGAGGTTTCTGCCAGCAGGCGTGCGGCGCTCTGGTGATCCCCGGCCGCATGGTGGGCAATGATCGCGATTTGGCGTCCGTCGAGAAGGCGGTACCCGATGCCGTGGTGCTTGTCGACGTGCTGAAGCGCGTGGTCCCATCGGCCCGCTTGGGTCAGGGCGCGGGTTCCGTCGGACAGGAGCACGGTCCACAGCCATTGGAGGAGTTCGCGGCGATCATCGGGGGTGTGGGTCAGGTTGGCGAGGTCGACGGATCGGTGGTCGATCTCGACGGTCGTCTGATGCTGGGCGGCGTCGAACAGTGTTGCGATCAGGTGGTGAGCGGCGGTGCCGTGGCCGTCCCGGGTGAGGAGGCGGCCGATGTTGACCAGGGGCTGGAGCGCGAGTTTCGCGGTCGCCGCGTCGAACGGCCGGGCGTGTTGGAAGATGCTGAATTGGGCCCAGCACAGATCTGCGGCTAGCGTCGGCAGGCGGGTCTGCTGCGTGGCACGAGGGGGAACCGGCGGGCGAGGTCCGCGTGCGGGATTGGGTTCACCTGGTCACCAGGTGACGGCCAGCCGCGTGTGCGCTTTGTCGATGACCGTGGTGGCGGTGATCTGGGCGGGTTGGAGGTGGGCGTCGATGCGTGGGGTGCTTCCGCGGTGTTCGCGGTCCCAATGCTGGATCTGCTCAGTAAGTGATGCTGCAAGGTTGTCGTGGTGCGGTCCGTGGGCGCGTACACCGAGTTCGAAGACGGTCCCCTCGCGGTCGGTGGGTTCGGTGGGTTCGGTGGGTCGCATGGTGAGGTAGGCGAAGGAGTCGGTCTCGTTCGTCACGGCTGCGCCGCCCCACCGGAACGCCGGTGTCGCCCGGTCGGTTTCGACGGCGTGGTGGTGCGCGACGATCCGGCAGAAGCCCTGGCTGGTGGTCGCGAGCCACAGGTCGAGGTTCTGGAAGGGGCTGCCCGAGGGGATCGAGATCCCGGACCAGGAGCGGGCCGCGGGCTCGGTGAGTGCGTGGGCGAGTGCGTCAGGGGCTGCGGTGCGTCCGTCGCCGAGCAGGAGTTGGACGCCGTCGGCGAGGGTGATGGCGGGTTCTGGCCGGGAGCCGATGCCGCGCATGGCGAGGAACCCGCAGGTCACCATGGATCGGCTCACCAGATGGTCGCCTTGGCGGTCGAACGCGATGGACCGGGTTGTTCCGCCGATGATCCGTAGTGGTACGACGAGCCGTCCGGCCGGGGCGAGTTGCTGCCACCAGGCGGGCGGCAGGTCCCACGCTCCGGCCGTGACGATGATTCGGTCGTAGGGGCTGGCGGAGGCGTGGCCGGCGGCGCCGTCGGCGCACAGTACGTCGACCTGCCCGTATCCGGCGGCGGCAAGGGCTGCTCTGGCTCCCTCGACGACGTCGGTGTCGATGTCGATGGTGACGACGTGCCCGGTCGGGCCGGTGAGTTCGGCGAGGAGCGCGGCGTTGTAGCCGGTCCCGGCGCCGATCTCCAGGATCCGGTGGCCGGGTTGGACGTCGAGTTGTTCCAGCATCGCGGCGACGACTCCGGGTCCGCGCGGCGATCCGCACCACCGGCCCCTCATCGACGACCCGATCGATGAGCAGCACAGCGAGCTGAGGAAAAACGACCTTCAGGAACTCGGCATCACACAGCACCAACAATACCCGCACAGCAACTGTCTGTCACCGCCGGAATCTTGGCAGAGCCGTTATATTGACAGACCCTCGCCTGGACTCTCACCTCAGCCGGCTGACCCCGCCGGGCCGGCCGGCGCCACTGTCCACCACGGGCCCCGACTACCCGCAACACAGACCAGTAACAGCGACAACCAAAAGAGCAACATGTTCGTTGTCGTCCACGCGGCGCCTACACGACGGGTAGTTCACCTCGATTCACGACACCCAAAATTAAGATTTTCAGGGGTCTCCTAGCAGAGGCCTCGTATGTCAGCCCCGGGGGTGATCGGGCCTTCGACGAAATCCACTTCGTTCGTCCCGGGCACGGTGATCATGTTGTCGTCCTGAGCTCGTCCGACGATGGCGAATCCCGCGTTGAGATCGCAGGTGTCGCCCGCCGTCACCTGGTACAGGCCCGCCGGGAGCTGGATGCGGTATCGCCCGCCGTCGTCCGTCACGGTATGGGCCTCTCTCTCGTCGTTGGCGTTCACGAGCCATCCGAACCGGACATAAGCCTTCGGGTAGGGCTTGCCAGAATCGCCGCGCACGATCCGCCCAAAAATTGTGCTGTAGGCGCCTCCGCCGCCGGTCGCGCTGCCGCTGCCGCCGCCGCCGGTCGCGCTGCCGCCACCACCGGTCGCATACCCACCGCCGCCACCACCGGTCGCGCTGCCGCCACCACCGGTCGTGTACCCACTGCCTCCGCCGCCGGACGGCGCGCAGGCTGCTAATACCAGCACCAGGATCAAGACGATGGGTATGCGCTTCATGACGTCCCCCCGATATCCGATTGTGACCGCGCTCCCGCCACCGTTTTGACGGGCGCGGTGCCCTCCCGCACCGATACCACCGACAGTCGCAATCCACGATGGGTCTCGTGATTGCCCCCAAGCCGCCTGCTCGCGTCGGGACGAACTCACGGTCCCTTCCCGCTGGCAGGCGATAATTGCGGGTCCACGCACCGTGACAGGCGATTTGCTACCCGAAAATGATGGCATAGTTTCCACTGTCCGTGTAGTCGTGCCCGCCGCCTGCCGGGCAGCGCCCAGTACTCGCGTTTCCAGCGAAGAACAGGCCTTGACACCTGTGGCAGCAACGCCAGTCAGCCTGAGCCATATCGGTACCTCCGCGCTGTGAGCTCTTTCCAGTGCGAGATTATAGGCACGCTGCGACCCACCTCACCCTGGGGAAATCGCGGGGGTCGGGCGATCCTGGTGGTTTCCCCGGGCCCAGTCCGGTCCGGTGCCGGTCGGTGGTTTCTGCGAGCGGCGCCCGGTGACCGCGACGGAGGTGCCGCGGCCACCGGGCGGCGTCCGGGGGTTCGTCGGACGCCGCCCGGTCAAGCAGCCGGACGAGGTCAGTCCAGCTTGAGAAGGGGGCGGGCGGCCGGATCTGTCTCAACGCGTAGGTCACCCTCTTCGTGATCGTTACTGGTTCGACGAAAGTTGATGACGACATGCATCGGGGTCGCCCTTCCGAAAGAGCGGCATAGTCGAACAGCGGTTCTCCGCCATCGAGCCCCCGGTAGATCCACCGGTCTGTTCCAGTGAACTCCGGTGCTCGCGTGCCGCCGAGTCGTCAGTGGATGTGCAGGGGCGCGGCGAGGTGGTGCCTGAGCGCAGAACAAGCTTGCGGTAGGCGTTGCCCAGGTAGTGCTCGATGATGCGGACGCTCAGCACGAGCTTGCGGGCGACCTGTCGGTTGGACAGACCGTCGGCGGCGAGACGGGCGACGCTGAGGTCCGGCGACGGGCTACTATCGTGAATTGCCTACCGGCGGGCACGGGGGAGAACCTACGGGTATGGACCACCTGGTCGGGAGGGACTCGGAGCTGGCGTTCCTCGCCGCTCGGCTGGCTGAGGCGCGCGCTGGCCGTCTCCAGGTAGTGTTGCTCGAGGGCAACCAAGGTGTCGGGAAGACGGCGCTCCTTCGCCGTTTCCTTACGGATCTGGACGAGGCAGAGACTCTGGTCGCCAGCGGCGACGAGCTCGAGCAGTCGGTGCCTTTTGGCGTGTTGACTCAACTGCTGGGCGGGATTCGCGCCGAGCGCCTTCCGGCTGAGCTGAGCGTTGCCACCTTGTCCGGGACGGCGGCACCCGCGCCTGTCCAGATCGGCGCCGGCCTGGTCAGCCTTGCCGGTGAGCTGACGGCCGGCCACACGGCCCTGGTGTTAGCCATCGACGACGCGACCTGCGCGGATGTGTCATCGCAGCAAGCGCTCGCGTTCGCGTTGCGCCGGCTGCGCCACGACCCAGTCCTGATCGTGCTTGTCGCTCAAACGGACGGACAGGGCGTCTTCTCCGACGGGCTTCGCCGGCTGTTGACGGAGTTCGGCAGCCGGCTACGGCTGGCCGGGCTGACCGTCGATGATCTGCAGCGGCTCGCCGTGGCCCAGTACGCGACCCCGATGTCCGGGCGCGCGGTGCAACTGCTGCATGAGGTCACGGATGGCAACCCGATGCACGCCCGAGCGCTGTTGGAGGAGCTTTCTCCCGACGAACTACAACGCGAGGCCGGTCCGTTTCCGGCGCCCCGATCGTTTCGACTTATGGTGCTGGGGCGGCTGGCCAACTGCCCCAGCGAGACTCAGCGTCTTGTCGTCGCGGCCGCGGTCCTCGGCCGCAGCTGCCGCGTCGAGGACGCTGCGCGCCTCGCCGGTGTGACCGATCCGCTTGCCGCTCTGGGGCCGGCGGTGAAGGCCGGCCTGCTCGTGGAGCACCGCCGCCCCTTCGACGCGGGGGTTGCCTTCGTTCACCCACTGATGAGGTCCGCCGTCTACCACGACCTCGGCCTGGACGATCGATGTGCGCTGCACGCCCGGGCGGCGCAGCTTGCCGACGACCCGGCAACGGCACTGACGCACCGCATCGAAGCATCACCGTTCACCAACGACGATCTTGCCGCCGAGGTCGCGCAGGCGGCTGGACAGGACGCCGCCCAACACCGCTGGGCGCAGGCTGGCGACCGGCTGCTGACCGCGGCCCGGCTCACCAGTGACCGGCGCCTACGGGAGCACTGGTTCACCTACGCCGTCGACATGATGCTGCATGCGGGCGAGGTCGCCCGCGCCGCCGACCACCTCGCCACCGTGCCCCCGCTTCACGATCGCGCGCGCCACCATTACCTACAGGGTCGGCTCGCGATGGTGCGCGGCGACTTCGTCGCCAGCGACGTCTCGTTGCGACAGGCGTGGGCGCAACTGGCACTCGCTCCTGATCCTCCATTGGCACGTGCCGTCGCGGAGGCGCTGACGATACGCGTCGACTACGGTTTCTACGACATAGCCGCCGAATGGGCCACCCGGGCGAACCAGGTGGCGCCGCTGGACGCTGACCAGCCCACAGCCCTGCCGTTTCTGACGATCATGATTTACCTCTCCGCGGGTTGGCGGCAGCAAGCCCGGGCGGTCTTCGATGAGGTGACCGCGCGGGACGGAGGTGCCACCGAATCCGGCGGTGCGACCGACGCGGACGGCCTCGTCGTTGGCGCCTTCCTGAGGTCCTGCGACGACCTGCCGGCCGCTCGCGACGCGTTCAGCGCCGCCGCGGCCTTCCACCGGCGCCACGACACCGCCGCACCCATGGGTCTGACAGCTCTATACCTGCAGTCCCTGGTCGAATATCAAATGGGTGAGTGGGACGAGGCGACCACCCACGCCAGCCTGGCCACATCGCTCGCCGCCGACAGCGGGCAGGTCTGGATGACGGCCTCCCCCCACGCCGCCATGATCTACCCGCTGGCCGCCCGAGGAGCACCGGACATCTCCGCCCACCTCGCCCGCGCGGCACGGGCCCAGCGCGATCACACGGGCCAGGCGGAACTGATCCGCATGGCGCGAGCCCGCGTTGCGCATGCGGCCGGCGACCATGGTGGTGTCGTCACGGCGCTGTCCTGGTTCGCGGGCCGACCCGCGTCCGATCCGATCGAACCATCCGACCTGCCATGGCGCGTCCTCTACGCGGAAGCGCTGGCTCACCTCGGCCGGACCGATGCGGCAGAGACCGTGCTCGTACCCTTTGAGGAGGCAGCCGCGGAGCGCTCGCGGCGTTCAGCACAGCTGGGCGCTGTCCGGGCCCGGGCGGCGCTCGAACTGGCCCGCGGCCACATGGACATCGCCGCGGCCACCTTCCGTCAGGGAGCCGCGCTCGGCCGGGATCTGCCCATGCCTTTCGAGATCGCTCTACTCGATCTTGCTCACGGATCGTTCCTGCGCCGGCGGGCCGACGGGCAGGCCGAGGCGGTCGGCGTGCTTCGAGCGGCCGGCGACACGTTCGCGAGGCTCGGCGCGGCACCCTATCTGGCCCGCTGCGAACGCGAACTGGCCGCGTGCGGGCCATCCGAGACACGCAGACCCCCATCCACCTGGGCGGGACTGCTCACGCCGCAAGAGCTCAGCGTCGCCCGCCTCGCCGCCGACGGCTTGTCCAACCGACAGATCGCGACAGAGCTCGTGCTGAGCGTCCGCACGATCGAGTACCACCTAGGCAACGTGTACCGCAAGCTCGGTCTGCGCTCACGCGCGCACCTTGCCGCCACCCGGCACGGCCGCTGAGGGTCAGCCGTAGGCAGGCCGCCTCCGGTATTTCGGCACAGCTGGGGGACGCCGCGGAAGTGACCCGGTGGGCGCCTCTGGCCGTTGCCAGCTATTCGAAGGTCGGCCCCGATTACTCGACTGAAGAGGAGATGCACGCCCGTCTGACTCTCGCGTTGGGACATCTTCTCGGCGCGCACCCTGACGTGGATGGTGCGGTGGCCGAGGGCATGACCGTGTTGGGTGTGTTGGAACGGTTGCCTACCCACACGGTGACGGCGAGGATGGACAGGGTGATCGGGGGTACCTGCGCATGAACATCCCGACCCTGACGACGGACCGGTTGATCCTCCGTCCGATCCACCGTGATGACCTCGATGCCTCCACGGCCATCTGGTCTGATCCCGAGTTCGGCCGGTACGTCGGCACCCATGACCGGCACAGCATGTGGCACAACCTCGCGGCCAACATCGGCGTGTGGGAGCTGGAAGGCGTCGGTCCATGGTCGGTGGTCGAGCGAGCCACGGGCGCGCTGGTCGGCCGGGCGGGGCTGTGGAACGAGCCGGGATGGCCGGGGATCGAGCTGGTGTGGTTCATCGGCCGGCCCTGGTGGGGACGCGGCTATGCACCCGAGGCGGCACGTGCGGCCGGCACCTGGGCGTTCGCCAACCACGATGTGGACCGGCTGGTGGCCGTCCTCAGGCGTGACAACGAGAAGTCGGGTCGCGTCGCCGAGAAGCTCGGCATGACGCTCGACCGCTACGAGGTGCTGCACGGCACCGACTGCGCCGTCTACACGATCACCCGCGCCGAGTGGCCGGTGCGCACCGGCGGCTGACGAGAGATCAGGACGGCCCGAGCATCGAACGGTCGGAACGGGCGCCACCACCGTGGACGCCGGATCACGCTAGAGCAGGGAACGCATCCGCAGCAGGTCGCGCATGCTGGCGTCCACCTTCAGCCGGCCGCTGGCCCAAGCCGAGGAGAACCGCAGACTTCCATCGCTGACGGCAACGAGATCGTCGCTGTTCACCGTGAAGGTGACCTTGGCCGTCTCGTCATCGTCCTCGCCCTCGTTGATGTCCAGGACGCTGCCGTCGCGCAGTTCCGCGGAGAAGCTCGTCCCGAGATCGGGTATCCGACACACGATGGTGCGGTCGGGGGTCAGCTCGCGCATGCGGTCGTTGGCCAGCTCGTTGAGGCGATCCGCCAACGTACGCAATGCCGCCGCACACTGCTGCCTGGTCGCCATGCCGGCCGGTTCCTCCTTCCGCCGGTCCGCCGGTCCGCTGGGCTGTGGCGGCGGTGACGGTGGTGACGGTGGTGGGGATGGGCCGCTACGGAGAGCCTAACGCCGGTCTGCCGAGCGCAATGTCTTCGACACAGCTTGCCGGCCGGCCGTGCGTTCGTACCGGTGGCGCGCGTAACCGTCGCCACGGCGAGCGGGATCCGGGCATCCTGGTTGGGACGACAGCGGCGTACCGCGGGGTGACGGCCCTGCCGGCGCTGTCACGGAAGAGGAACACCTCATGACCGTTGACGTCCCGGACGACGTCCGTGGCGCGCTCGCGCGGGTGGACCGGCTGCCCGCGCTGCCCGTGTCAGCGCACGTCGCCGTCTTCGAGGAGGTCCACCG
>NZ_CAUVXL010000195.1:11725-12625 GCF_963555915.1 Protofrankia sp. Cas4 | reverse complement strand
GCGGCCTGGCCGAGTGCCTGGGCGAGGTAGGGATTGCCGTGTCCGGTGGAGCCGCGGCCTTTCTTCTTGCCCGCGGACTCCTTGACCGTCGGAGCGAACGTGGCCCAGGAGGCGAGGTGGGCCGCGGTGGGGAAACGGGACATGTCGACGCCGATCTCGGCGATCAGCACGTAGGCGACGACCGGACCGACTCCGGGGATCTCATCGAGCTTCCCCACCGCCCGGGCACAAGGACGGATCTCAGCCTCGATCTTGGTTTCGATGTCGGTGATGTCGACGCTGATCGCGTCGATCCGGGCCAGCATCTTGGCGAGCAGGAAGGCGTGGTGGTCGGTGAAGTGTCCGGTGAACGCCTCCTCCAACTCGCCGATCTTGCCGCGTAGCCGGGTCCGGGCCAGCTGCGCCAGCGCCTTCGGGTTGCGTTCGCCGGCGACGAGGGCAGCCATCATGTCCCGGCCGGAGACCCCGAAGATGTCAGAGGCGACCACACTGAGTTTGATCTGGGCGTCTTCCAGCAGTTTCTCGGCCCGGTTCTTCTCCGCGCTGCGGGTGCCGACCAGGTCGACGCGGTAACGAGTCAGGTCCCGTAGCCGGCGGATCTCGACCGGGGGCACGAAGCTGGCCCGGATCATCTGCCGTTCCGCGACCTTGCACAGCCACACCGCGTCCAACTTGTCGGTCTTGGGCCGGCCCGGGAGGTGTTTGACGTCGCGGGCGTTGACCAGCCATACGTCGAACCCGGCCGCCTCCAGCACGTAGAACGGCGGCTTCCAGTAGTCCTAGGCGCGGTTGCCGCGGGACGAGTAGGCCTTGTCCGCGGCGACCGCGTCGGGTCGGGTGCGGGGACGCCCGACCGGCCCGGGGACCCGGACCTTCGCCAGCACCGGGGTGAACGGCGGG
>NZ_CAUVXL010000195.1:0-11170 GCF_963555915.1 Protofrankia sp. Cas4 | reverse complement strand
ATGCGTCGCTGTTCCTCCCTCGCCCGATCGCCTCCGGGGTTCTGCCCGTCTTGTCCGTCCGGGCTACCCCCTTTTTCCGGGCCTCGGTCTCCTCCTCCGCGACGGCTTTCTCCAGGGCGGTGATGACCTCGTGGCCCAGGTGCATCCCGGCGGCGTCGTGGTGGGCCCGGGCGGTCGTGGAGTCCACGCTGACCAGGGACAGGTCCACCGCACCCCGCGCCGCGGCCTGGGCAATCAAACCCTCGAGCAGGGCGTCGAAGACACCGGCGTTCCGCCACTGCCGGAAACGGTTGGACACGGTCGGCCACGCGCCGAACTCCCTGGGCATCTCCCGCCACTGTCCGCCCGTCCGGAACCGCCAGACCACGCCTTCGAACTGCGCCCGCAGCCGCTCGGGGTACGGGCCGAACCTGCCGATCGGCAGGTGGGGCTCGATGAACTCCCACTCCTGGTCTGTCAGTTGCGTCCGCGTCATGCACGGCGGTCTACCCGCTCCGACCCGCCACACGAACGAACCCCACAGATCGATCACAACCCGATACGCGCCCTAACCCGGAGCCGAATCGTCGACCACGTCGACCCTCCTTTCGTTCGGCTCACTCACACATAGCGACTTCGCGTCGCACGAGGTGGAAGAAGTCGGTGGCCAACAGCCCCACGGCCTGGGTCCGTATGAAGGTACGCCAGGTCGGGTCGGCATGGCGGCGCGGCGCCGGGCCGAGTCCCGCACCGGCGAGGATGCGACGTACCGTGCCCGCGCCGATCCGATGGCCCGGCCCGAGCAGTTCTCCCTGGATGCGACGGTGCCCCAGGTGGGGTTGTCTCGGGCTAGGCGGATCACCCGCGCCCGGAGGTCATCATTCACCGGCGGGCGACCTGCCCGGTGCGGGTAGGTCCGCCGACGGCGGACCAGGCGGCGATGCCAGGCCAGCAGGGTCGCCGGAGTTACGAGCCGGTGCGACCGGACCTTGCGGGGCAGGTGTCGGGTCAACGCGGCCAGGACCGCGCGATGGGCCAGGTGAACCGGGGACGTCTGACCTGGCGGCGCAGTACCGCGACCTCGTGGCGCAGCACCAGCAGTTCCGCCGTCCTCGCAGTGTCGCTGCGAGTCAGCAGCACAAGCCAGCCGAACACCCGCACCATGACCAACGATCATCCACCACTGTCGCCAGCAGCGAAACCGCAGGTCAACAGCCCGAAACTGAGTTCTGGCACCGTACAAGCTGCCGCTGGCGGCCTTGAAAGCATCATGATCTTGTCCGCGGCGTCCGGTTCCAGCTCCGCCCACCTGGCTTCATCCTCGCCGCGCCGGCATCAGGGCGTGGAACGGTGCGGTGTCGAACACGACGCGACCGCTGGCGAGCTGACCAGCGCGCACGGTGTGCCACTCGCTCATGACCACACTGCCCGAGCCGGCCAGGGTGCTCAGGTCGACCTCGTAGATCGAGCAGACCTCGTGACCGTCCTGCCACTGACGCAGCAGCCGGTGGCCCCGGACCACCGGACGCAGCCCCTGCGCCCCGCTCAGGAACCCGTCGCGGCCCTCCACGCTTAGGAACGGGCCCTGGAACGAGAAGTCCGCGGCGAGTATGGCTGCGGCCCGGGTGAAGTCACCGGAGTAGAAGCTGGCCAGGTACTCGTTGACAACATCGATTGGTGTGCTGTGTTCCATGGCTATGCGCTTTCCTCTCAAGCAGGCTTGCATGACGCTAGCAGGATAGAGCAAAGCGCTAGCGTCATGCAAATGCCCCGGGTATCGTGGTCCCATGCTCGGTCGCACCTACGAGGCCCAGAACTGCTCCGCCGCCCGCGCTCTGGAGGTCGTCGGCGAACGATGGAGCCTGCTGATCATCCGGGACGCCCTGTTCCGCGGCATCACCCGGTTCACCGACTTCCAACGCAGCCTCGGCGTGGCGCCCAACATTCTGGCCAACCGCCTGGACGGCTTCGTTGCCGCCGAACTGATGGCCCAGCACCAGTACGGCCCATCCGCACAGCAGCGCGAGTACCTACCCACGGACAAGGGCCGCGCGCTGCAGCCCGTCATCATCGCCCTGACCGCCTGGGGCGATCGATGGTACGCACCGCAGGGACCGCCCATCGATTTCATCCATACCCACTGCGGCACTGCGGTCCGCCAAGACACCCACTGCCCCGCCTGCGGCACCACACTCAGCCCACAAGACGTCCGCGTCGAACCCGGTCCCGGCGGTCGCCACCGCGCCGCGCTCGCCTGACCCGAGACCACTGCGGAACACGCTGACATCACAACCAGCGGCGGGCGATCCCACCATGCAGCCGACGTTCCGACATCGCCCAACGGCCCGGCCGCGACAGACGAAAGTCGTTCCCGAAACAAGATTGCGCCTTCCTGCGGCCAGGCCAGGGCTCCGGCACGTTCGCGTTCTGACCGGCTTGTGCTGAGATCGGCTGCGTCGGCGGCTCGTTTGGCTTGTCATGGGGAGTCGTGGAGGTTGAGCGCGGCGGTGGCGGTCTTGTGGGCACGGCGACCGCCTGGGATGTAGCGGTGGCGGCGGGCGCGGCGGAGCGCGTTGATGACGGCCGCGCGGAAGATCGCGAGGACGGCGGGGGCGCGGCCGGCCCGGCTGGTACTGGCGTCCTCACCGAAGGCCACGTCCCGGACGTAGTGCTGCTTGACCTCGATGTGCCAGTGCCCGCGGGCGAGGTCTGCGAGCAGATCGGGTCCCGCCTGCCGCGCGGTCGCGTCGGTGACCGCGTAGACGGTTTCGTGGGTGGCGGGTCGGCCCTTTTCCTGACGCCAGCGCTGGATGCGGATCGCCTGGTCGGCGTGCGGGAAGTCGAGGTGAGTGACGGTGGCGACCTTGAGGGTCCGGGTCTCGTCGCGGCCGTGGCCGTGGTCGCGGGTGGTGTCGCCGGTCGGGACGCCGGCCCAGGGCAGCGCGGCCAGGAACGCCTTCAGCGTCGGCTGGTTGCCCTTGATCACGTCGAGGTAGTGGGCTTTCTTCTCGGTGACCAGCCAGTCGAGGTTGGCCCGCACCGTGTGCAGAGTATCGAAGGTGACGATCTTCTCTTCGAGGTCGAGGGGCGTGAGCAGAGGCCGGAACGCGGTGGTCTCGTTGCTCTTGGCGTCGACCTCGCGCTGACCGACGAGCAGCCCGTCCCCATGGGTCACGGCCCCCAGCAGATGGACCTGGCGTCCGTCCGCGCGCTTCGCGCCACGGCAAGCCGCGCGTCGTCGACCGCCGCCAGCATCCGCCGGATCGTCGACTCGTCCGGCAGCCGGTAGCTGTTGCGTGGGTCCCACGGCAGCCGCAGCCGGCGCCGTTCCTCGTCGCTGGTGCCCGCGAGCCACTCGGTCACCGCGGCCACCCGGTCATGCCCCGGCGCCGTCAACGCGCACAGCCACACCGCGATCAGCGTCGGCAGCAGGTAGATCAACCCCCTGCGCGCGCGAGGGTGCGGCACCGTCGCCAGCCGCTCCCAGATTCCCTCACCCGACACGCCGCCGGCTCCCACCACGCCGACGACGGCGCGCGACAATATGTCCACAGGCATGCCGCACCCCAGACCACGAAGACGTTAGACACCTCCGTGATCTACAAGTGGCGTGCCTGTCCCTTTCTCCGCGACACGTGACCTCACCGTGTCCACCCGCGCAAACGCCACCACCCGCACCAACCCGGCAGACTCCGCCAACCCGGATCTACACGTCAAACCTCAAACGTGCCGGAGCCCTGGCGGCCAGGCCCGCCTGTCCGAGCCAAGCGACGGGATCGAGGTGGCAGACGTTGCCGCCGAAACGGGAACTCGCGGCTCGTCATGCGACCGACTCGCCTGCGACAGCGAGATCGGTGTCGTGGGCTGGCTGGGACAGTTCGGATTCGATGTGACTACGTCCCGGGAGGGCAACCGCAGCGGCGACACCGATCACGGCGAAAGCGGCGCCGAGCCATACAGCATTCTTGAAGTTATGGATGAATGTGTCCGTGGCGGTGTAGTCGCCGGGGTGGGCAAAAACAGTAGCGAGCAGGGCGATGCCGAACACACCGCCGATTTCCCGCAGCGAGCTGTTGGTGCCGGAGGCGACGCCCATCTCCGCGGCCGGGACGGATCCGACGACGGCGTTGGCGACGGTCGGGAAGCACAGTGAGATGCCGACGCCGGCGACGCCGAGCGCCACAGCGAGCTGGGTGTAAGCCATTCCCGGCTTGGCGATCGTGGCGATCCACCCCAGCCCAGCGGCTTGCAATGCCAGCCCGCCAACCATGAACGGCTTGTTGCCGAACCGGTCGGCCAGCGCACCGGCGATCGGGGCAACCAGCATCGGCGCCCCGGTCCAGGGCAAGGTCCGCAGCCCCGCAGCCAGCGGGGAGTATCCGAGCCCGATCTGCAGGAACTGCATCATCAAGAACAGCACGCCGAACAGCGAGGCGTACATGAAGAAACTGACGCCGTTGGCGGCGTTGAAGCTGCGGGACCGGAACAGCTCCGCGGATAGCATCGGCGTCGCGGTGCGCCGTTCCCAGACGAGGAATGCCACGACGAGGGCCCCGCCGACGACCAAGGCGGTGGCGGTCTCGGCGCTGCCCCAGCCGACGCTGTTCGCTCGGACCAGTCCCCAGGTGATGCCGAAGAATCCGGCGGCAGCGAGCAGGAGCCCGACGACGTCGAGCTGCGATCGGGGGCCGTGGCTTTCGGTCAGGCGGAACGCGGCCAGCGGAATCAGCGCCAAGCCGATCGGGACGTTGAGCCAGAAGATCCAGTGCCAGCTGATGCCGCCGACGATGGCACCGCCGACGACCGGGCCCAACGCGACCGCCAGGCCGGTGATGCCGCCCCACAGTCCGATGGCAGCGCCGCGTTTGTCGGCCGGGAACGCCTCGCTGATCAAGGTGAGGGTCATCGGCATGACGAGGGCGGCCGCGGCTCCCTGCACACCGCGGGCCGCGATCAGCGCGCCCACGCTCGGCGACAGCGCCGCCGCGGCGGAGGCGACGGTGAACGCGAGCAGGCCGATCCCGTACATCCGCTTCCGTCCGTACCGATCGCCAAGGGCGGCACCAGTCAACAGCGCCACGGCGAACGACAGGTTGTACGCGTTCACCGTCCACTCCAGGTCACCGAGGTTCGCGTGCAGGCTCTCGCGGAGCGCCGGAAGCGAGTTCGCGACAACGAGCGTGTCCAGTGCAGTCATGAAGACGCCAAGCGAGGCGAGGACGAGTGTCCAGCCTCGGTGGGCAACAGGCGGATTCGCGCCGGTAGACACGTTGACCTCCTCAGTAGGTTGCATGATGCATGCGGAACATACGTGACAAGCTTTTATCATGCAAGCGTGATGGCTGCACTGAGGGCATGCTCGGTAAGACCTACGACTGCCCTGTTGCGTTGGTCAGGCGCGGCAGCCAGGTGCGGCCGATCGGGCATGATCGAATGATGCGTCCTCGTCTGGACCTACCTCGACCGGCCGATCGACCAGTTCGGCTAGGTCGTCGACGTCCTCGCCTCCGAGAAACGCGACCTCGCCGCGGCCCGCCGGTTCTTCACCTGGCCCTGTCCCACGGCCGCCGCCCGGCCGAGGTGACCACCGACCGGGCCGCCTCCTATCCGCGGGTCCTCGACGAACAGCTCCCCGCGGCCCACCACGTCGACGCCCGGTACGCCAACCACCAGATCGAAGCCGACCGCGGCCGGTTGAAGGCACGACTGCGGCCGATGCGCGGGCTGAAACGTCTCCGCTCGGCCCAGACAGTCGGCACCGGGCACGCGTTCGTCCAGAACCTCCGCCGTGGCCACTACGAACTCGCCGCCGCCGCCGACGCCAACGCCGATCCCCATCAACGACTCACGGCCGCGTTCATCGAGCTCGCCCTGGCGATCTGACCAGGCAACCAACCCGCCAACGCCATGTCCCGAGCCGATTCAACGCAACCGAGCCAACCCAACGGCAGGCAGTGCTTGCCGCAGGTGTGGGCCGGGGTCATGTCTGGATGAGTCCGTGGTGGTGGGCGTAGAGCACCGCGTGTACCCGGTCGCGGAGGTCGAGTTTGGTGAGGATGTGGGAAACGTGACTTTTGACGGTGGGTTCGGCGAGGGTGAGGGTGTGGGCAATTTCGCGGTTGGACAGCCCTTGGCCGACGAGGCGGAGGATTTCGGTTTCCCTGGGGCTCAGCACGGCGGGTGGCGGGTTGGACACGGCGGCGGATTTAGCGAGGCCCGGTAGAACACGGTCGAGGAGCCGGCGGGTGACCGACGGGTCGAGGATGACATCGCCTCTGGCGGCGGTCCGGACCGCCGCGACGAGCTGGTCGGGGGTGGCGTCCTTGAGCAGGAAGCCGCTGGCGCCGGCGATCAAGGCCCGGTCGACGTATTCGTCTTCGCCGAAGGTGGTCAGCACGAGGACCTTCACGCCTGCCATCTGGCTGGTGGCGGTGATGCCGTCGAGGATCGGCATCCGGATGTCCATGAGCACGACGTCGGGCCGCAGATCGCGGGCAAGCTCAACGGCGTCGGCGCCGTTGCCGGCTTCCCCGACGACGGTGAGGTCGGGCTGGGCATCAAGGATCAGACGGAATCCCTGACGCATCAGTGGCTGGTCATCGACGACGAGGATTCTGATCGGGTCAGTCACGGCCGAGTCCGGTGGGGATCCGGGCGTGGAGGGACCAGGTTGCGCGTTCGGCGTCGGGACCGGCGGTGAGCTGCCCGCCGAGCAGGTCAACCCGGGCGTGCATGCCCGCGAGGCCGCGTCCGCCGCCGGTGGCCTCAGTGCGGGTCGACGCCGTGTGGTTGAGGATGTGAACGCGGACCTCGTCCAGCGTGTAGGTGATCGTGACGGCAGTGGGGACGAGCCCGGCGTGTCTGGCCACGTTGGTCAGTCCCTCCATCACGATGCGGTTCACTGCCTGGCCGACCACGGTTGGAACCTCGCTGGGGGGCCCGATGACGTGGAGTTCGCAAGGTAGACCCGCCGCGCGGACCCGGTCTAGGAGACCCGGCAGGTCGGTAAGGCCGGCTGCCGCGGGCGCCAGCGGCTCGTGAAGGCGGCCGTCTGTTTCCTGGTGCGCCGGGTCGCTGTGCAGGATACCGACGAGGCGTCGCAGCTCGCTCATCGCCTGCCGACCGGTACCAGCCATGCTGACGAGCAGGCCGCGCACCTGGGTCAGGTCATCGGCGGCGGCAGTTGCGGCGCCGGCCTGCACGACGAGAAGCGCGACATAATGACCGACCACGTCGTGCAGGTCGGCGGCGATCCGGATCCTTTCCTCCAACACTGCCTGGCGGGCGGTCAGAGCCCGCTCGTGTTCGGCCCGGTCGGCCCGGTCCCGTTCGGCTTCCAGCAGCGTATGGCGTTGGTCGATGTACAGGGCAAGGCTGATCGCCGCCGCGAGCAGGACCAAGGCGCTGGCCGCCGCGGACGGCCGGGAAGCCGCGGTGCCCAGGGTCGCCAGCCCCACAGCCGCGGACCCGGCCCCAGCGGCCACGCTGAAGGTCTGCCACGGGCCGCTTCCACGCATAATGAAGAAGCTGGCGGCGGCGATCGCGGGCACCGGGCTGACCGCGGCCAGGTGCGCCGCGAGGCACCCGGCCAGAAGGCTCAGCCCGATCGCCGCCACCGCAACCACGGCCGGCGCCCGCCGACGCAGCGCCAACACGGCGACCGCGGCCGCCTGCGCGCCGATTGCCGCGTCGATACGGACCTGGCCGGCGGACGGGGTCACGTCCGCGCTGGCGAGGCTGGCCAGCCCCGCGGCGGCGACGACCGCCAGCAGCGCCGCGTCTCTGGCTCGACTGAACCAGCGACGCGCCGCCGCCCTCATTCCGGTCACGCCGCCCGGGTCTGCGTCCGCCAGAACCCGCCAACCAGCGCGGCCAGCACCCATCCCGTGACAACCACCAGGGCGACGGTGACCCCGACCGCCACCGGGCGTGGTTGCGATCCCGGTGAGAGGGGAAGCAGCCGGTCCAGTCCGGCCGTCGGCAGCAGCAGGCGGACCCGGCCGAGCGCGCCCGCCTGCTCGAGCATGCGGGACAGCTGCATCGCCCCGGCGAGCAGCCCGATCACCAGCCCACGTGCCCCGATCAGCGGCGCGAGACCGAGCGCGAGCAGGCCGTTGACTACGACAACCGCCAGCACGGCCGCGGATTCCTGCGCGGCCACCACCGCCGATACCGTCGTGCCGGGCAACAGCAGCGCCCCGCCGATCGCGATGGCCAGCGCGAGCAGCGTGAGTGGCACCAGCACGGCCAGGACCCCCGGAATCCGCGCCGCGAACAGCGCCCACCGGCAGCGGCCGGTGCTCACCGCGTCGCGGAACACACCGCTGTCCTCGTCCGCGGTGCCGGCAGTCGCGCCGACCGACAGGCCCGCGAAACCCGCGAGATAGAACAGCAGCTGCTCCGCGTGGTCCAGCCCCGCCGATCCTCCCGGCGCGGGATGACGCACGGGATCACCTAGATGCTGAAGACCAGTGACTAGGTAGAGCATAACCACCCCGCCGACCGTCAGCGCGACCGAGACCGCCATCAACGACCGACGCCGGCGCAGCTTGGTCACCTCCGCGCCGACCATTGCCGGTGAACCACCCATCGTCGTGCTCCTTTTCCGTGCGTCGTCCCGCTCGATACCCGTCACCGGTTCGCCGTGTCGTCGTGCGCGCGGCTGGCCGTAAGCGCCAGGTAGGTCTCCTCCAGCGAGGTGTGGAGCCGCTCGAAACGGCGGACGCCCACACCCGCGGCGGCCAGTTCGCGGTTCACCCGCACTGGGTCGACGCCGGTGGCGAGCCGCAGCCGCAGGACCCCATCGGCCGTGCCGTCGTCGTGGATCTCGCGCGTCAGACCACGATCGGTCAGCACCCGCCAGGCGAGGTCCCGGTCAGGGGTGTCCAGCAGCACGCCATCGGAACGGTCCGTCAGCTCGGCGACCCGGCCCGACGCGATTACTTGTCCCCGCTCCAGCACGGCCACCTCATCGCACGTCTTTTCCACCTCGTCCAGCATGTGGCTGCTCAAAAACACGGTCCGGCCCTCGTCGGCCAACTCGCGCAGCAGGCCCCGCATCTGCCGGATCCCGGCCGGGTCCAGCCCGTTCATCGGCTCGTCCAGGATCAGCAGCCGCGGATCGGACAACAGGCAGCGGGCGATCCCCAACCGCTGCCGCATCCCTAGGGAATAGCCGGCAACCCGGTCATCCGCGCGGTCGGTCAGCCCCAGCCGGGCGAGCACGTCGTCCACCCGCGCGCCGGCCATCCCGCCACGGACGGCGGCCGCGGCCCGCAGATTCTCCCGTCCGCTCAGATGCGCGTGGAAACCCGGCTCCTCCACGATCGCCCCCACGCGAGCCAGCGCCTCACGCCGACGGGCCGGCACCGGCACCGGCACCCCCAGGAGCCACATCCGCCCGGAGCCGGCCGGCAACATCCCCAGCAGCATTCTTATCAGTGTTGTCTTTCCCGCCCCATTCGGACCGAGGAACCCGAACACGCACCCCTCCGGCACGGCAAGGGTCACGCCATCCACCGCGACCCGGCCACCGAAATGACGGGTCAAGTTCCGCGTGACAATCGCATAACCCACCGCCGCCCGATCATCGTCATCACGAATCCGTATCTGCGTCGCCTTCGTCATGCCACCGACACTAGGGACCAGACCCCTTCCCGCGCATCGGCCGCTGGTTGCGATCGGCAATCGCAACCATGGGATGACGCAGGCACCGCGACTCGCGACTCGCGACTCGCGACTCGCGACTCGCGACTCGCGACTCGCGACGAGGGTGTAGCTGCCGAAAATTACGTCCGGGCAGGTCAGGCGACATGTTCGTACTCGCGCAAGAGGCCGCCGAACCGGGCGCGTCGGCGGATGTCGAGGCGGGCGGCCGTCATAGCCCACCTCCGCCAGGACATCCCGTGTCGAGCATGCCGGCAGCAGACGAGCGCCGGCGGCCTCAATGCAGGCGCCCAGACGAGATCCCCGAAACCTCGCCCCAACTGTCGACGAATCAACGATCCAGGAGGCCGGGGCCGCCGTGCCCGCTTTGCCAAGATCGAGGGGCCTGACGCCAGCCGGCACGCCGCGGATCGCCGAACCAGACTTGGTTCGGCGACATCACTCGGCGTCGCGACTTCTCGATCAGCATGCGGCGGATCAATGACGCCGACGTGATGCCGAGCTGGGCAGCACAGGTCGGCATTGTCACGTACAGTACGGGATATTCGGCCAGCGCCGAGTTTCTGGGGGCTTATGCTGAATTCAGCGAGTAGGAGTACAACGCCCGCAGCGAGCCTGCCAGGCCAGGATGCGCACAGAGCAGAGCGTTACGGTCGTGCCGGTGCAACCGCCCGACACGCTGCAGGAGCAGGTCGATCGGTGCGAGGTCGGTGACGAGCAGATCGACATCCACGTCGAAGGACTGCTCCGCCACCTGAGTCGCGACTACGACGAGCCGCGGCGGACGCGCTGCCCCGTCCGGCCGTCCCGGCCGGCCCAGAAGGTCCACCACCCGCTCGGTGCGGACGGCGCGTTCGGCCGCGATGAACCGGGCATGCAACAGCATGACGTCGGCGCCGAACACCGGACGCAACGCACTGTAGACATCCTGGGCGCGGGCGACGGTGTTGCACACCACCAACGCGCACCCGCCGGCCCCCACCTCCACCGCGACCGCGGCGGCAACGGTCGCCGGAGAGAAGTCCGGGGTCTCGGCGAGCACCTCCACCCCGACCGGAATCGGGTCCCGCCACGACGGCCCGGACGCGACCTCGGCCCACCGCTTCCCGCCCGTCACGCACACCGCGGTGCTGCTCGGGTACCCCCGCGGTACCGGAAGGTCCGCCACGTCCACGTCGCGTTCCTGCAGCGCGCCCTGCAGGTAGGAGCGGACCAGCCGAAGGCGCAGTACCGGCGGCAACGTTGCCGACAGCACGACGACCGGCACACCCGCATCCGCGAGCCACCGCAACGCCTCGAACAGGAACTGCGCCATGTACACGTCGTAGGCGTGCACCTCGTCGAGAACAACCACCCGGCCCGCCATGCCGGCGTGCCGCAGCATCACATGCTTCGTCCTCGTCGCCGCATGCAGCAGCTGGTCGACGGTGCCCACCGTGACCGGCGCCAGAAGACCCCGCTTTGCGCCGAGGAACCACTCCGCGGCGGCCGTACCATCGGCCGACGGCCGGTCACCGCCCCCGGG
>NZ_CAUVXL010000194.1:0-17102 GCF_963555915.1 Protofrankia sp. Cas4 | reverse complement strand
GCTCGCGGATCTTGACGGGCTCACGGCCACCCCACCGATTCCGGTCACCCCGCCAGGTCCGGTCACCCCGTCGCGGCCGGCCGACGCGCCCGGCCGGCCGCGGGCGTGACCGGCACGAAGCGCGCTGTCGTGGTCCGCAGGACGCGGCTGGACCGTGAACTCGTTCGGCGAGGCATGGTTCGCTCCCGCGAGCAGGCCAGCGAAGCGATCGCCGGCGGACGGGTCCGGGTCAGCGGACGTCCGGCGACCAAGCCCGCGACGGTCGTGGATGACACCACCCCCATTGCGATCATTACCGGGGACGACCCCGGGTACGCGTCGCGCGGCGCCCACAAACTGCTGGCGGCACTGTCGACCTTCGCCGGGAGCCAGCCACCGCTGCGGGTGAGCGGACGCCGGTGTCTGGACGCCGGGGCGTCCACCGGCGGTTTCACCGATGTGCTGCTGCGCCACGACGCCGGTGAGGTCGTCGCGGTGGACGTCGGCTACGGCCAGCTGGCGTGGCAGCTGCGGACCGATCCACGGGTCGCGGTGCTGGAGCGCACCAACGTCCGCTATCTCACCGCCGACCAGATCGGCGGGCCGGTCGACCTGGTGGTGGCCGATCTGTCGTTCATCTCCCTGCGGCTGGTGCTGCCCGCCCTGCGGGCGTGTGCCCGGCCGGCGGCCGACTTCGTCGTCCTGGTCAAGCCGCAGTTCGAGGTGGGGCGCGACGGGCTCGGGCCGGGTGGGGTCGTGCGGGACGTGGCCCTGCACGCATCGGCGGTGCGGGAGGTGGCCGCGGCCGGGGCCCGGCTCTCCCTCGGCGTTCGCGGGGTTGTCGCGAGTCCGCTGCCTGGCCCCGCGGGCAACGTCGAGTACCTGCTGTGGCTCGCCGGGGATGCGCCGTGCATGGCCGAGCCGCAGCTCGCCGAGGCGGTCGCCGCCGCGGTCGCCGCTGGTCCAGCCGGTCCAGCCGGTCCAGCCGGCGTACCCGACAGTGGCGACCGGTCGAACATCTCCAGCCAGTCGGATATCGCCGGCCAGTCGGGAGAGGTCCGCGGATGAGCCGGGAAGTCCTGGTCGTGACCCATCCCCGCCGTTCGGTGGTGCGCGAGGTCGCCCAGCGCGTCCTGGACCAGTTCGTCGCCGCCGGAGTTGCGCCGCGGGTGCTGCGGGACGAGGCCGACCTGCTCGACCTGCGCTGTGACAACGTCGTCCCACCGGATGAGGCCGCGGCACTCGGGGTCGAGCTGGTGTTCGTCCTCGGCGGGGACGGCAGCCTGCTGCGCGGCGCGGAGCTTGCCCGCAACGCCGATGCCCCGCTGCTCGGCGTCAACCTCGGCCATGTCGGCTTTCTCGCCGAGGCCGAACCGGACGCGCTGGAGTCCACGATCGACCACGTCGTCCGCAAGGACTACCAGGTCGAGGAGCGGATGACCGTCGACGTGACGGTCCGCCACCGAGGTGAGTTGACCTACCGTGGCTGGGCTCTCAACGAGGTGTCGCTGGAGAAGGTCGACCGTTCCCGGATGCTGGAGTGCGTCGTCGAGGTCGACAACCGTCCACTGTCGCGCTGGGGCTGTGACGGCATGATCTGTTCGACTCCGACCGGATCGACGGCGTACGCGTTCTCGGTCGGCGGCCCGGTCATGTGGCCGGGCGTCGAGGCCCTGCTGGTCGCGCCGATCAGCGCCCACGCCCTGTTCGCCCGGCCCCTGGTACTGGCTCCCACATCGTCGGTCGCCATCGAGGTGCTGCCCTCGACCCCGGCCGTGCTGTCCTGCGACGGGCGGCGCTCGGTGGAGGTCGCCGAGCACTCCCTGGTCGAGGTGACGCGCGGACGCCGTCCGGTGCGGCTCGCCGTGGTGCACCCGCGGCCGTTCACCGACCGGCTGGTCGCCAAGTTCGACCTGCCGGTGACGGGTTGGCGGGGTCGGACGGGTCGCTGACCGGCAAAAGGCGGTGCGCCCGCCAACGCGGGCGGGACGCGCCATAGAGTCACGTCTGTGCTCGAGGAAATTCGCATTCGCGGCCTCGGGGTCATCGACGACGCCGTGCTCGAGCTTGCGCCTGGTCTCACCGTGGTCAGCGGCGAGACCGGCGCCGGCAAGACCATGATTGTCCAGGGGCTCGGGCTTCTCACCGGCGGGCGTGCGGACGCCGGCTTGGTGCGTCCCGGCGTTGGTCGGGCCTTCGTCGACGGACGGCTGGTCACTCCGGCTGACGGCCCGGTGGCCGAACGTGTCCGGGATGCGGGCGGCCAGTGCGATGACGACGGTCTGCTCATCGGGCGGACCGTGACCGCGGAGGGTCGCTCCCGTGCACACGTCGGCGGCCGGTCGGTCCCGGCCAGCCTCCTCGCCGAGATCACCGACGGGTTGATCGCGGTGCACGGCCAATCCGACCAGCAACGGCTGTTGCGGGCCGGTGAGCAGCGCAGTGCCCTCGACCGGTTCGCGGGCGTCGCGGTCGCGCGGCCGCTGGCGGCCTACACGGTCTCCCATGCGCGGCTGCGCACGGTCTCCGCCCAGTTCGCCGAGATCACCGAACGGGCCCGGGAACGCTCGGTGGAGGCGGAGCTTCTGCGTAGCGGGCTGGCCGAGATCGAACGGGTGGATCCCCATCCCGGTGAGGACACGGCGCTGGACACCGAGCTGCGCCGGTTGGACCACGCCGAGACGTTGGTGCAGGCCGCCAGCAGCGCCCACGCGGTGCTGGTGAGCGACCCCGCGGTCGGCGACGGCGCGCCCGGTGCCGCCGATCTGCTGGGCACCGCCAATCGGATGGTCGCCGTGCAGGCGTCCCTCGACCCGGACCTGTCCGCTCTGTCCGACCGCCTGCACGAGGTCGGGATGCTGCTCGCCGACGTCGCCGCGGACCTCTCCTCCTACGCGGCCGGCATCGAGTCCGACCCCGGCCGGCTTGCTGTCGCACAGTCGCGCAAGGCAGCTCTGGCAGGACTCGCCCGCGTGCACGGCACGGACCTGGCCGGGGTGCTGGCGTGGGCCGAGAAGGCCGGGCGCCGCCTGCTTGAGCTCGACTCGGACGCGGACCGGTCCGGGGCGCTGACATCCGAACGCGACGCCTTGGTGGCTGATCTCGGCGAGCGTGCCACCGAGATCAGCCAGGCGCGCCGGGCCGCCGCCGACAGGTTCGCCGCGGCGGTGGCCGCCGAGCTCGCGGGCCTGGCGATGCCCAGAGCGCGGGTCGAGGCGGTCGTCTCCCAACGCGCCGACCCCGCAGGGATACCCGTGGACGGCCGGCTGCTCGCCTACGGGCCGGCCGGGGTCGACGAGGTGGAGCTGCGCCTGGTGCCGCACCCCGGGGCACCGGCCCGCCCGGTGCACAAGGGGGCGTCCGGCGGCGAGCTGTCACGGATCATGCTCGCCATCGAGGTTGTGCTGGCCGCCGCGGACACGACGACGACCATGGTCTTCGACGAGGTGGACGCGGGCGTCGGCGGGCGGGCCGCGGTCGAGGTCGGCCGGCGCCTGGCCCGGCTCGCCCGGACCCATCAGGTGATCTGCATCACGCATCTACCGCAGGTCGCGGCCTTCGCCGACCGGCATCTGGTGGTGCGCAAGGCCGATGACGGTTCGGTGACCCGCAGCGGTGTGTTGACCCTCGACGATTCCGGCCGGGTGCGGGAACTGTCCCGGATGCTCGCGGGCGTCGAGGAGAGCGCCCTGGCCCGCGGACACGCCGAGGAACTGCTCGCGAACGCCGCCGCCGACAAGAAGGCCGCCGCCGACACGGCGCTCTAACCCGGGAATCCGATCTCACCGCATCTCCCGCTCGGGCATGTGTATCCCCTGCCCGGCACGGCAGCGGGCATCGCGTCCGCTGACCGTCGCGTCCGCTGACCGTCGCGTCCGGTGACCGCAGTGACCCCGGTGGCAGAACCTGGGGATTTCCCTGGTGTGCATCGTGACCGTGGCGACCGACTATCAAGCCGGGAGCCAGATGCATCCTCGTCGGGCGGGTCTCGCGGTGAACGCCGGGTAACCCGCGGCCGGGCCGGACCAGCGGTAGGAGTTGCGCTGTGAGTGAACGGAGCTGGGGCGGGCCGATCGCAACGGCGCTGCATCCCCTGTTGATCTGCCTGCTCGGTGGCTTCCAGCTGCTGGCATCCGGCAATCCGGTCAGTGTCCGCAAGGGTGGTAAGACCGAACTGCTGCTCGCCGCGCTCGCGTTGCACGACGGACACCGGGCGTCCAGGGAGTCGTTGCTCGAAGGTCTGTGGCCCGATACCGATCCCAACCGCGCCAACCAGTCACTGAGCACCCTCCTGCACGGTCTGCGTCAGCAGTTCGGCGGTGTCCTGCACGGTGACCATCCCGTGCTCTATCTGGCCGGAGGTTACGAGCTGAACACCGGCGCTGGCGTGGCCGTCGACATCGCCCAGTTCGATCGGTCCGTGGCCACCGCCGAGCGGCGGATACGAGCAGGTGATGCTGCCGCGGCCGTGCCGTGTTACGAGAAAGCGCTCGAGTTCTACCGGGGCGACCTCGTCTCCGGGGATGATGCGCGGGCGGTTATCGAGCGGGAGCGGCTGCGCTCGCGGTACCTGTCGGTCCTCGCCCGGTTGGCAACCCACCACCTGGAATCCGGAGATTGCCAGGGCGCTCTTGAGTGCGCGCTGCAGCTCTTACGCCAGGATCCCTGCCGCGAGGATGCGCATCGGCTCGTCATGCGCTGCCACGTCCGGCTGGGGGCACGTTCGCTGGCGCTACGCCAGTACCGGATCTGCCGCCAGGTGCTCGACGGGGAGTACGGCGTGCTTCCCGAACCCGCCACCGAGGCCCTTTTCGCGCAGATCCGGCTGGATCCCGGCGCGGTCTGATCTCCGCTCGTCCGCAAAGCCCCCGCCGCGCATCATCAGCCGGTCCTGAGCAGAACCTGAGCAGAACCTGAGCAGAACCTGAGCGCGGGACTGAGCTGATTCTGATCATCGGATCAGTCCGGCCGGTTAGACATAGACATCCGCCGCGGGTTCGCGAAATCGGGCCGGCGGCGGCGACTCGCGAAGGGACCTGTGACCATGCCCGTCTCCCCGACCTATCCGGGCGTCTACATCAACGAGCTGCCGAGCGCCGTCCGCACGATCGTCGGCGTGCCGACGGCGGTCGCGGCCTTCGTCGGGACGGCTGCACGCGGCCCGGTGGACGCGGCCGTGCACATCACCAGCTGGGCGGACTTCGAGCGGATCTTCGGAGGGCTGTCCGGTAGCCCGCTCGGCTACGCCGTGTACCTGTACTACCTCAACGGCGGCAGCGAGGCCGAGATCGTCCGGGTCGTGTCCGCGGGCGCGGTGGGGCCACCCGCGGTCGCCGGCGCGGCGGCATCGACCATCGACCTTCGTGACGGGGTGACGGTGACGGCGAAGTACCCCGGTGTATGGGGAAATTCGCTGCGGGCCCGGGTCGACCACGACACGCGGGAGCCTCTCGTCGGCGAGATCAAGGACGATCTCTACAACCTGACGGTCCGAGATACCGGGACCGGCGCGCAAGAGAGCTTTCGCAACATCGTCGCCAAGCCGACCTCCCCGTTCAGTCTGGCCAGAATGCTCGCCGGGTCCCGGCTCGTCACCGGCAGCGGCGTGCTCGACAAGCAGCCGAAGGCGCACGATGCGGTGGGGGCGGGCCAGGACCCGTTCGCCGGTGGCCCGGCCGGCGCGCCCGCGACGTTCGCCCAGGGTACCGACGGCGCCGACGGGGCCGTACCGGACGGCCACGCCTATCGGGCGGGCCTGGAGCTGCTGCGGGCCACCGACATCTTCAACATGCTTGTTCTCGCACCCGCGAGCGCGGACGCCATGACGGCCGACGTCGAGCAGGACACGCTGGCCGCGGCGGCGAAACTGTGCGTCGACCGGCGGGCGATACTCCTGGTCGATCCTCCGAAGCAGTGGACCGATATCGCGACCGCTGTCGCGGGCCCGCTGCCGGTCACCGGGGACAATGCCAGGAACGCGGCTCTGTACTTCCCCCGTCTGATGATCACGGATGTCGCTGGGCAGGCCGTGGAGTTTCCGCCGGCAGGGGCGGTCGCGGGTGTGTTCGCCCGTACCGACGGCCAGCGCGGGGTGTGGAAGGCGCCCGCCGGCACCGACGCCTCGATCAGCGGGATCAGGGCGCTCGCGGTCGGTGTGACCGACCTGGAGAACGGTCGGCTCAACCCGTTGGGCGTCAACTGCCTACGGACGCTGCCGGCCGCAGACGCCGTCGTATGGGGTGCCCGGACCCTGCGCGGCGCCGACCGACTCGCCGACCAGTGGAAGTACCTACCGGTCCGACGGACCGCCCTGTTCATCGAGGAAAGCCTGTACCGCGGCACCCAGTGGGTGGTGTTCGAGCCGAATGACGAGCCGCTGTGGTCCTCCGTCCGGCTCAATGTCGGGTCCTTCATGAACTCGCTGTTCCGGCAGGGCGCGTTCCAGGGACGGACTCCGCAGGAGGCATATCTGGTCAAATGCGACCAGGAGAACAACCCGCAGAACGACATAGACCGCGGGATCGTCAACATTCTGGTCGGTTTCGCCCCGCTCAAGCCGGCCGAGTTCGTCATCATCCACATCCAGCAGCTCGCCGGCCAGCTGCAGACCTGAGGCGGAGGACATGGCTCAGTTCAGCGTCAACGCATCCCGTCTCGACCCCTACAAGAACTTCAAGTTCCGGGTGAAGTGGGACGGAAAGTACGTCGCGGGTGTCAGCAAGGTGAGCGCCTTCAAACGAACCACCGAGGTCGTCAAGCATCGCGACGGTGGCGACGAGAGCACCACCCGCAAGTCGCCGGGACGCGTCGAGTTCGACGCGATCACCCTGGAACGGGGTGTCACGTTCGACGTCGAGTTCGAGCGGTGGGCGAACAAGGTGTGGGACTACCGCAACGCCCAGGCAGCGCCGGAGAAGCGGGACAGGGAGGTCTCACTCGCCGACTTCCGTAAGGACATCACGATCGAGGTCTTCAACGAGGGGGGCCAGAAGGTCATCGCCTATCAGGTGTTCCGCTGCTGGGTTTCGGAGTACCAGTGTTTGTCCGATCTTGATGCGAACGCGAATGCGGTGCTGATCCAGCACATCAAGCTGGAGAACGAGGGGTGGGTCCGGGACACCGCGGTCAAGGAGGAGAAGGAACTGTCCTTCGACGACCCGTCCTGATGTGTGACCCGTCCTGATTTCCGGACCGGCTGATTTCCCGACGGGCTCCGAACCGCCAGCTTGGGAATCGGGACGCACGTGTCACGTCGACCAGAGGAAGGGCCACATGAGCACGCTGCCCGTGCGGGAGCTGCTGGATGCCTGGGAGCGGGGACAGGACTGCCCGCCGCCGATGCGTGCTCTGCTTCTGCTCGGCGCGGCCTGGCCCCAGGTGTCGGCGGAGGAGTTCGCCGACCTGAGCATCGGCCAGCGCGACGCCTGCCTGTTGTCCGTGCGGGAGCATGGCTTCGGTAGCCGGCTCGTCGCGGTGGCCACCTGTACCAGCTGCGGTGACGAGCTGGAGCTGAGTTTCGATGTCGGCGACGTCCGCACCCCGCAGCCGGCCGGGATCGATGGTGCGGCTGGTCGCGGGCTGCCGGCTCCCCTTGGCCCGGCGGAGGTCGACAGCGGCGGGTACCACGTCCGGTTCCGGGTTCCGACCAGCCGCGATCTTCTAGCCGTGAACAGAATGTCGGGGCCGTCGATGACGATCGCGGCAATCCGGCAGGCGCTCATCGAACTCTGCGTCGTCGAGGCGAGGCGAGGCGACCGTACCCTGGCGCCGTCCGCGCTGCCCGCTGACGTCGTCGACGCCGTCGAGGAACGGATGGCGGAGATGGATCCCCAGGCTGACGTCGAGCTGGCCGCGACCTGCCCCGCCTGTGACCGCACCTGCGAGGTGTTGTTCGACGCCGCCGCGTTCCTGTGGGCCGAGGTGGATGCCTGGGCGGTGCGCACCCTTCACGACGTTCACCGGATCGCCTCTGCATACGGCTGGCGCGAGCCCGACATTCTTCGCCTCAGCCCCTGGCGGCGGAGTTTCTATCTGGAGGCGATCGGCGGATGAGTTCCTTCCTCACCCGGCTCGCTGCGCGAGCTGACGCCGCCTATGTGGTCCGACCGCGGATCGTCTCCCTGTTCGAACCGGCCGGGTCAGCTGGCCCGCTCGGGTCACCCGAGCCACTCGGATCACTCGGATCACTCGGATCACCTGGGACGATCGAGCCTGCGGTGGTCGGTTCCCGCGCAGATGACGTCACCGGCTGGGGCGGACGGGACGCCCCGCCAGTACTCGCGCCGCAGCCCACTTGGGTCGGGCAGCCCACTTGGGTCGGGCAGCCCACTTGGGTCGGGCAGCCCACTCGGGTCGGGCAGCCCATTGGGGTCGTACAGCCAGCCCTGACCACGTCGGGTCGCCCGGATATCGCGGGCACGGTGGCGCAGGTCGGGCCCGTCCCCGACAGTGGGGTCACGGGCTCGTCGCCGACCGGCGAGGACGGTACCGGCCCCGGCTTCGCCGAAATCATGCCGCTGGCCGCGTCATCCGAGGCTCCCGGCAGGGCGTTCGCCAGCCCGGTCATGGCACGTGCGTCCGCGCAAACTCAGGTCGAGATCGGGTCCGAGGCGTCCAGCGATGTCGTTGACGGCGCGGGTGTACGCGTTTCGCGTCCACAGGGCGATTTCCTTCCGCAGGGCGGCTTCCTTCTGCAGAGCGATTTCCCACCGGCCGCAGCCGACGTCACGACCGGTAGAAATCGCTTCGGGAAGTGGGGCCCGTCAGCGGTGACCGGCAACAGCCGGCACGCCCCGGTCGGCGACCAGCCGGCAGGCCCGGACAGCGACCTGGGATCCGGGGACGAGCAGGTTCCCGGGCCCGACCAGACGGGTCCGCGGGCGTCTGGTTCTCGACTGCCGGTCGTGCCGGACCGTCCGTGGTCGGGTAGCTCCCGCCAGCCCTCCCCAGCGCCGCATGCCCTGGCTGCGATGGTCGACTCCGACACAGGGTCCCTGCTGGCAGGGCCAATACCCACCGCTGCCCGCGTGCGCGTCGGGCACGCCGGGCACGGCGGTGTCGGCCCCGATCCCGAACCGGTCGTGCAGGTCACGATCGGTCGGGTCGAGATCCGGGCGGTCCTGCCGAACGTCCCGGCACCGGCCGCGGGTGAACGCGGACGTGGGCGTACCCCCGCGGTGTCTTTGGACGACTATCTGCGTTCCCGCGGCGGTCAACGATGAGCAACGCCCTCGCCATCGCCGCCGTCACCAGGACATTGCGCAACCTGCTCTTCGACGCGGCCTCGGACCTCGGGGGAGCCGAGGTGTCCGCCAAGCCGCCGGACCGCGCACGGGCCACCGCGACCGGCAATCAGATCAATCTGTTTCTCTACCACACTTCGATCGACGCGGCGCTGCGTAACGACGACCCGCCCGGCACCCGGCCGGGTGAGCCGGCATTCCCGCCGTTGCCGCTGATCCTGCACTATCTGATCACCGCGTACGGCGACGGTGATGACGACGTCATGGCCCACAACCTGCTGGGGCGGGCGATGGTGGCGCTGCACGACCATCCGGTTCTGGGTCCACGGGAGATCAAGATCGCGCTCGCCGGCAACGACCTGTGGGAACAGGTCGAGCGGATACGGATCACACCGGAAGCGCTGTCGATCGACGACATGTATCGCCTGTGGACGGCATTCCAGACGCAGTACCGGATCTCCGCCGCGTACCAGGCGCGGGTTGTTCTGATCGAGAGTCGTCGCCAGGCGCGGACGCCGCTGCCGGTGCTGACCCGCGGGCCGGCCGATGCCGGGGTCACGGTCGTGCCGTTTGTGATCCCGCCGGTACCGACGCTGACCGCGGCGCAGCCGCAGCACCGGCAGCCGGCAGCGCGCCTCGGTGACGAGCTGACGCTGTCCGGGGTGCATCTGAGCGGGGCGAGCGCGATCCGGTTCCTACCGGGCCGGTTCGATGATCCGCTTGACACCCTGCCCGGCGCATTACTGTCCGTCACCGACTTGGAGATCAGGTTCGTGGTACCCGACGGTCCCGATCAGCTGGCGGCCGGCATGTACACGGTGGCGGCAGTCTTCCCCCCGCCCGCCGGTGCCGCACCGGGAACGCCCGAACACCTCAGCAACGAGGTGCCACTGGCCATCGCTCCGCTGGTCACCGCCGGTCTGCCCGCGAACCTCGGCCGGAACCCGGACGGATCCGTCATCGTCGATCTGTCGTGCAGCCCACGGGTGCGGACCGGGCAGCGGGTGGTCCTGCTGTTCGGCGATCGTCCGGTGCAGCCCGACGGTTTCGCTCCGCCGACCGCGGTGTTGCGCTTCGTCGTCCCCGCGGCCGAGCCCGGTCGGTATCTGTTGCGCCTACGGGTGGACGGGATCGACAGCGAATTCATCGACCGGACCGTGCGCCCGCCGGTGTTCGACCCGAGCCAGTCGGTGGTGGTGACGTGACCGACATCGACCGTTGGGAAGCCGCCAACGACGCCTACCTGGCGGCGGTGCTGCACTGGCTGCGTCTGCTGCTGGCCTTTCATGCCGGCGAATACGAGACCGACCAGCATGAGCGTGCAACGCCGGCCGACCGTCCCCCGGTGGCGCCCACGCCGCCGTCGTCGGAGCCGCTGGCGCTGGCGCCATCGGAGCCGGTCAGCACGTCCGAACCGCGCAGGCGGGGGTGGCACCGCCGGCTGCCGTCCGACACACCGGCAGCACCGGCAGCACCGGCTTCGATACCGCCCCCGGGCGCATCGACACCGGGCGCAGCGCCCCCGGACCCGGCCCCCGATGCGGGTGAGCCAACCGTCCAACTCGGACAGGTCGTCACCGCCGAGGACGTCGAGCGTGCCGCGACCGACATGCGGGCGGCGGAACAGATCACCCCGCCCCCCGCGGCGCTCCAGCTCGCCCAGCTGCTCGGGCTGACTGACTTCGAGCGGGAGGCCCTGCTGCTGTGCGCCGGCATGGAGCTCGACCCGACCATGGCGGCGCGGTGCGCGCGAGCGCAGGGAAACCCGCGGCTGACCTACCCGACGTTCGCGCTGGCGATGCGCGCGTTGGCCGATCCGGCCTGGGATGTGTTGTCCACGCGCCGCGGGTTGCGCTGGTGGCGGCTGGTCGAGATCAGCCAGTCGGCCGGCGAACCGCTCGTCACCTCCGCGCTGCGCATCGACGAACGGATCGTCAACTACCTCAAGGGCCTCAACGTCATGGACGACCGGGTGGAGCCGCTGGTCGCCCCGATCGACGCCGATCTGCATCCGGACCCGATCCCCCTTCCGGAGTCACACCGGGCGGTGCTCCGCGAGATCATCGGACGCTGGCGGTGGGGGCAACCCAGAGCCGTCCATCCCATCGTCGAGCTGGTGGGCGCTGACACCGGCACCAAACGTCTGCTGGCGACCGAGGCCGCAGGCAGCGTCGGGCTCGCCCTCTACCGGCTGCGTGCCGAGACCATTCCAGGCCATGCCGTGGATCTGGAGACGCTGCGCCGGCTGTGGTCGCGTGAGGCGGTCCTGCTGGGAGCCGCGTTATACGTCGACGCCGAGGACACCGACCCGGGCTCGGAGACGGCCGGCATACTCACCCGGTTCCTGGCCCGGCTGGACGGTGTCGTCTTCCTCGGGGTCCGCCAGCCGTGGGTCCGGTCGGAGCGAGCGGGTGTGGCGGTGCTCGCGGAGCGTCCGACCCGGGCGGAGCAACGCGACGCGTGGGTCCACGCACTGCGCGGCACGCCCGATTCGGCCGGTGATCCCTTGGTTTCCGGTGCGGTCGGTGCTGCGGTCGGTGCTGCGGTCGGGCCGGCCGTGTCGGTTCCGGATCTGCTGGCCGGGCAGTTCAACCTCGGTCTGGCGACCATCGGGGAGATCGCCCGCTCGCGTCTCGCCGACGACCTGGCCGATGACCCGGCCGACGACCCGGGGGAGCCGGTCGACCCGGATGATCCGTGGGGCGCGATGCCGGGGCACGGTCGCCGCCTGTGGGACGCCTGCCTGGCGACCACCCGGGACGGTCTCGACGCCCTCGCCGAACGTATCGAGCCGCGGGCGCGCTGGGCGGAGGTGGTGCTCCCGGACTCACAGCTCGCCCTGCTCGGTCAGCTCGCCGACCAGGTCCGCAGGCGGGCGCTGGTGTACGACGACTGGGGATTCGCGGCACGCTCCGCCCGCGGGCTGGGGATCAGCGCGCTGTTCGCCGGGCCGAGCGGGACCGGCAAGACGATGGCCGCGGAGGTGCTGGCACGGCAACTCCGGCTGAATCTGTACCGCATCGACCTGTCGGCCGTGGTGAGCAAGTACATCGGCGAAACCGAGAAGAACCTGCGCAAACTGTTCGACGCCGCCGAGCAGGGTGGCGCGTTGCTGTTCTTCGACGAGGCGGACGCGTTGTTCGGCCGCCGCAGTGAGGTGAAGGACAGCCACGACCGCTACGCCAACATCGAGGTCAACTACCTGCTCCAGCGGATGGAGTCCTACCGGGGGCTCGCGGTGCTGGCGACCAACATGCGCGGTGCCCTCGACCAGGCGTTCCTGCGCCGGCTGCGATTCGTCGTCACGTTCCCGTTCCCCGACGCCGAGCTGCGCCGGAGACTGTGGGCAACCGCATTTCCCCCGGTGGTTCCGGCCGAGGAGTTGGACCTCTCCCAGCTGGCGCGGTTGCCGGCAACCGGAGGGATGATCCGCAATATCGCGATCAACGCCGCGTTCACGGCCGCCCGGTCCGGCGGTCCGGTGACGATGCCGATCGTCCTGGCTGCCGCTCGGGTGGAGTTCGACAAGCACGAGATTCCGGTCCCCGAACGCGATCTCGCTCCCGGGTTCGTCCGGGTGGTGCGCTGATGATCATTAGGGTGACTGTCGAACGGCTGGTGCTCGACGGGTTGCCGTTCACCGGCGTCGACGCGCCGGCGCTGCGGGCGGTGGTCGAGGCCGAGCTGTCCCGCCTGCTGGCCGCCGATCTGGGATCCGACCCGGGATCCGACCCGGGATCCGACCCGGGATCCGCTGTGCGATCAGATCCGGGATCGGTGCCGGTCGGCACCGCGCTGGATCGGCTGGGCGCCGCGCCACTCGACCTGGTCGCGCCGGTCACCGCGGGTCAGGTCGGTTCCGGGGCGGCTCGACGGGTGGCGCAGGCCGTGCGCGCCGCGACGGGCGGGACCCGGCGATGACGACCTATCCGGGCTCGCCACGGGTGGCGCGGGGCGGCATCGTGCTGCTCGACCCGTCCACCGCGCGCATCCTGCGGATCATCGTGTTGCAGTACAACCCCGACACGCTGAACCGGACGCTGCAACCACAGGGGATCGGCACCGAGCCGGGGGATCGGCTGGAGGCGTTGCGGCTGGCGGGTCCGCCGCACGAGACGATCCGGGTCGAGGCGGAGCTCGACGCCACCGACCAGCTGGAGTTCCCCCAGGACGGAAAGAACGACGCCGTCGCACGGTTCGGGCTGTTCCCGGTGCTGTCCGCGCTGGAGACGATCGTGTACCCGGCCAGTGCAGCGTTGCTCGCGGCAGATCTGCAGGCGCGGTTCGGCATGATCGAGGTGGCGCCGGCCCAGGCGCCGCTGTCGCTGTTCATCTGGAGCCCGAACCGGATCGTTCCGGTCCGGCTCACCGAGATCAGCGTGGTGGAAGAGGCGTTCGACTCCTCGCTGAACCCCATCCGGGCGCGCGTCACTCTCGGCATGCGGGTACTGACCGTCAACGATCTTGGGTTCGCCCATCGCGGCGGCAGCCTCTACCTGCTCTATCACCAGCAGAAGGAACGGTTCGCGCGGCTGGCCGGCTTCGGCGTGGACCCGCGTCCGCTCGGACTGTCCGCGATTCCAGGAGGGTGAGGATGTTCCCACCGACCAGCCGCTACGCCGGGATCGACACCGCCGAGCACCTGCTCGCCGATGGCCGGACCGTCGTGTACCTGCGTCGCCGGTTCCCGCCGTCGCCGGAGAGTCTGGCCACGATCGCGATCCACACGGTCGTCGACGGCGACCGGCTGGACAACGTCACCGCCCGCCATCTCGGTGACCCTGAACAGTTCTGGCAGCTGTGCGACGCGAACCGGGCGATGCGCCCGGACGAGCTGACCGAACGGCCCGGCCGCCGGCTGCGGATCACGCTGCCCGCCGGGATTGCCGGGATTGCCGGGATTGCCGGGGCGGCCGGGATTGCCGGGGCGGCCGGGATTGCCGGGACGGGAGCGGGCCGTGGCTGACGGAACGTTCCTGCTCCAGCTGCTGATGGGCCCCACCATCGCGCGCCCGGTGCCGGCACCGCTGACCGACGCGCTGACCGGCGTCACGGTGACCACGTCGGCGCAGGCCCGCAGCGGGTTCCAGCTCACCTTCGCGGTCAGCAGGAACTCGCTGATCAGCACGGTGCTGCTGCCGACGGGCTTCTTCGACCCGAAGATCCGGGTGATCGTGCTGGTGGTGCTGGCAGGTACGCCGACGGTGCTGATGGACGGCGTGATCACCCGGCAGGAGCTGTCAGCGAGTGACATCCCGGGCCAGGCCACCCTGACCGTGACCGGCGAGGACCTGACCCTGCTCATGGACCTCACCCACGAGTACGCCTGCTTTCCGCGCATGCCCCTGCACACCCGGGTGGAGCGGATCTGCGAGAAGTACGCCGAGTACGGCATCGTCCCGACCGCGGTGCCGCCGGTGCTCATGGAGGTCCCGAAACCGACCGACATACCGGTGCAGTCGGCCACGGACCTGACCTACATCCAGGCGCTGGCAGCCAAGGCGGGTTATGTCTTCTACCTCGAGCCCACCAGGCTGCCCGGGGCGACGATCGCCTACTGGGGCCCGGAGATCCGGGTCGGCATTCCACAGCCGGCGTTGAGCGTCAACATGGACGCGGCGAGCAACGTCGAGTCGCTGAGCTTCAGCTTCGACGGCCTGGCCCGCACCCAGATGACCGTGCGGGTCACCGAACCGTTCACCAAGCGGTCGGTGCCGGTGCCGATCCCCGACGTCGGACTGCTGCGGCCACCGCTCGCCGCGCGACCGGCGGTGGCGTTGCGGGAGGCGCCGGTGCCCGACACCGCCAAGCTCAGCACCGTGCAGGCGGCCCTGTTCGGCGTCGCCCAGACCGCGCGGGCCTCGGACGCGATCAGCGGCCAGGGGCGTCTGGATGTGTTGCGCTACGGCGCGATCCTGCGGGCCAGGGCGCTGGTGTCCGTTCGTGGCGCGGGCCTCGCCTACGACGGCCTGTACTACGTCACGAGCGTCACCGACACCATCAAACGCGGCGAGTACAAGCAGAGTTTCAGTCTCGCCCGGGACGGGCTCGTCGCGCAGACCCCGAGGGTGATCGTATGAACGGTACGGAGCACAACGGCGGTCACCGCGAGCGGAGCCGCAGCGGCAGCCCCCGCTTCCAGGGACGCTACCGGGGCACTGTCACCGACGACGTCGACCCGAACGGCAGGGGCCGGCTGCAGGTCGCCGTTCCCGATGTCCTCGGTGACGACCCGTGCATCTGGGCGGAGTCGGCGAGCCCGCTGGTCGGTCAGGGGATGGGGATCTACGCCATTCCACGGCGCGGTGCCGGTGTCTGGGTGGAGTTCGAGGACGGCGACCCCGATCATGCGATCTGGACGGGTGGCTGGCGGGGTGGGTCCGAGGACGTGCCGGCGGCGGTGTCGGACGCCCCGCCGTCCCAGCAGCCGATCGTGATTCGCAGCGAGGCCGGCAATGAGATCATCCTCGCGAACGTAGCCGGCCAGGGGATCACCCTGCAGACCTCCGCGGGCGACCAGGGCCCGCGCATCGTGATCACGCAGACGGCCATCACGCTGACGACCGGCAACGGCGCGTCCATCGAGCTGACCGGACCCAGCGTCAAGATCAACAATGACGCGCTGACGGTGGACGCCCCATGAGCGCCTACGTCCTGCATGTCGGCGCGCAGGTCGCCTGCGCCCATCAGCCGGGCCGGGCCAGCCCGCCGGTTGGCAACCCGCGCGTGCAGGTCGCCGGCCAGCAGGTCGTCACCCAGCCGAGCGTCTACACCGTTACCGGCTGCATCCTGCCGACCCCGCCAGCCGCCAACGGCCCGTGCGCCACCGCCGTCTGGAGCACGGCCGCGCTGCGGGTACGGGCCGGTGGCATTCCCGTCCTGCTCGCGGACAGCACGGCAACCTGCGCACCGTCGGGCACCCCACTGACCGTGCTGGTGACCCAGATTCGGGTCAGGGGGAGTTGAGGCAGATGGTCTTCGACCAGATGTTCTTCGACGATCGGCGCGCTTACCCGCTCGACTATCCACTGCACGTCGACGGCTACGGAGCGACCGCCGCGACGTCACCTGAGGACCACATCCGGGACATGATCGAACAGCTGCTGCTCACCAGCCCGGGGGAGCGGGTGAACCGGCCGGACTTCGGTAGCGGTCTGCTGGACCTGGTGTTCGCCCCGGCCAGCGCCGAACTCGCCGCGGCACTGCAGTTCAGCCTGCAGGCGGCATTGCAACGCTGGCTCGGTGACGTGATCGACGTCGCGCGGCTCGTGGTCGCCGTCGAGGAGGCCACCGTGGCAGTGGCCGTGAGCTACACCGTGCTGGCCACCGGCGAGGCGCGCACCGAGGTCATCGAACGGACCGGTCCGGCGTGAGCGCCCACGAGGGTCGCGCCCCGGCCCCATCCGAGGACCCGGCTGTGCGGGCGATCCCGGCCCTGATGTGCGCCACCGACCTGCGGCGGTCCCGTATCCGAGCCGCGGGCGCGGGCGGACTGGACTACGTCGAGGTCGGCGCCGACGGCCGGGAGCTGACCGTGACGTTCCTCGGTGCCGCGCCCGAGAGCATCGATGTCGCCAACGTCCGTATCGATGCCGCCGACGGCCCCCGAGGAGCGGTGCGGGGTGACGCGCAGGGCGCGGTGCGGGCCGTGGCTGTGCGGCTGGACATCAGCGACGACGCAGACCGGGACGACCGTCTCCGCCTGTCGCTGGACCGGCCCGGTTACGCCGCCACCTACACCCTCCGGCTGGTCGAGACCGACGCGAGAGGCCGGCCCACCGACCGTCCTCTCGCCGGCTTCGACCCCCGTTACACTCGGCTCGACTTCACCTTCCCCGGCTCCTGCCCGTCCGGGCTCGACTGTGCGGGCGCGGACGGATG
>NZ_CAUVXL010000193.1:13473-27887 GCF_963555915.1 Protofrankia sp. Cas4 | reverse complement strand
GAACCGGACATCTCCTACCTGGCCAAGGACTACGCCAGCTTTCGTCAGCTGATCCTCGACCGGTTCGATCTGATCATGCCGGGCTGGACCGAACGACACCTTCCCGATCTCGGTGTCACCCTGGTCGAGCTGCTCGCCTACGTCGGTGACCACCTCAGTTACCACCAGGACGCGGTGGCGGGCGAGGCATACCTGGGTACCGCCCGCCGGCGGATCTCCGTCCGGCGACATGCCCGGCTGATCGACTACCGGATGCATGACGGCTGCAACGCCCGTACCTGGGTGTCGATCGAGGTGGAAGCACCGCTCCGGCTGTCTGCCGACACGTATTTCTTCCTCGCCGGCTCCAGCGCCGGCGCGGCCAGGCCCAGGGGTGACGCGACCGCTGGGCCGGCCCTCGCCCTGGACGACGTCCGCGCGGAGCTGGCGCGCGCCACCGTGTTCGAGCCGGTGCTCGACGTCACCGTCGACCTCAACCCGCAGCACAACTGCATCCGACTGTGGACGTGGGGCGACACCGAATGCTGCCTGCCCCGTGGGGCGACCCGGGCCACGCTGCGCGACGACTGGCTCGACGGGGAGCATGACGGGGAGCGTGACGAGCGGCCGCGGGCGCTGGCGCTGCACCCCGGCGATGTTCTGATCTTCGAGGAGGTGCTCGGCCCCCGCACCGCCGTGGCGGCGGACGCCGACCCGACGCACCGGCAGGCGGTACGGCTGACCTCGGTGACACCCGGCGTGGACGCGCTCTACGGCTCGGCGGGCCTGGGCCAGCCGATCGTCGAGGTGGGCTGGGATGCCGCCGATGCGCTCACCTTCGACCTGTGCGTCTCCTGCGTTGCCGGTCCCGCGTGTGAGCGCGTCGAACCGGTGAGCGTGGTCCGTGGCAACGTCATCCTGGTCGACCATGGCCGCACCATGTCCCGTAGCGGGCAACGTCCACGGGAACTATGTGTCCCCGCTGTCGCGTCCCGACCGGCCGGCTGCGCCGGTGTGGGCGAGCCTGCTCCGCGGCTGCGCCCCCCTGGACGCCCCGACCTGACGCTGCCCGACTCTCCTGTCACACAACGTGTGCTGTTTCCCGACCCGACCCGGATCGCCACCGCCCAGGCGGCCCGGCTGGAGCGCATCCCGGACGAGCTGGCCGACCGCCTGCGTGAGCTGTGGACCTCCGCGTACGGCGGGCTCGTGCCGGACGCGGCCGCTCTCGACGAGCTTCGGATCGTCTTCGGTCGGGCGGAGCTGGTGCGGCTCGGTCTGGTGCCGCCGCGTCCAGGGGTCCGGCACCCGCTGACGGCGGCGCAGGCGGCCTCGGCGTTGGCACGGCTGCTCGCCCGCCACCGGTGGTTGTTGCGTGGCACGCTGCGATGGCTCGCCGATCTCACCCACCGTACCCGCGCCGGCCTGCCGTTGGGCCGCGACGGTGTCGACGAGGTGCGCGACGTTCTCGGTGCGCGCTTCGCCACCGAGCTCGCCGGGGACGACCCGGCCCGCTACGGACCGGCCACGGCGGCTCTGACCCAGGACCCCCGGGCCGCCCTGCCGGTGCTCGACCTGCGTGCCCCGGGCGCAGGTGTCAGTCAAGCCGGCGCGGGCAAGGACGGCGCGGGCAAGGACGGCGCGGGCAAGGACGGCGTGGGCTGGAGTGACGGAGTGAGGTGGGCGGTCCGGCCGGACCTGCTCGCCAGCGGGCCGACCGACTCCCATGTCGTCGGTGAGGTCGATGACGACGGCGTGGTGCACCTGCGGTTCGGCGACGGCGTCTACGGCCGGGGGGTCGAGCCGGGCCGGACGCTGCTCGCCGACTACCGGGTCGGCAACGGCGTCGCCGGCAACGTCGGCGCCGATGCGATCAACTGGATCGTCTTCCGTGGGCCGATTCCGGGCGGGATCACCGGGGTCCGCAATCCGCTGGCCGCGGCCGGTGGTATCGACCCGGAGCTGGTGCGGGAGGTGAAACTGCGCGCGCCCGGCGCGATCCGGTCCCGGCTGGAACGGGCGGTCACCCCCGAGGACTACGCCACGCTCGCGACGGCGGTCCCGGGTGTACAGCGGGCGGCCGCGGTCCGACGCTGGAACGGCAGCTGGTACGAGATCCACCTTGCCGTCGATCCGCTGGGCGCGGCCGACCCCGAGCCGGCGCTGCTGCGCCGGGTCCGCGCCGACGCCGAACGCCACCGCCGGATCGGTCACGACGTGGTCGTCACCCCCGCCCGGTATGTGCCGTTGCTGGTGAAGCTTGTCATCTGCGTGCGTCCCGAGGTCATTCGCGGGCATGTCCGGGCGGCGCTGCTCGCGGCGCTGCTCGCGGCGCTGCTCGCGGCGCTCGGCAGCCGCGGCCTGCCGGTTGGCGGCCAACCGTCCACCGGGCAACCGTCCACCGGCAGCGGCCTGTTCCAGCCGGACAACCTGACCTTCGGCGAGCCTGTCCGGCTCAGCCGGATCGTCGCCGCCGCGGCGGCCGTGCCCGGCGTGACCAGCGTCGAGGTGGCCCGGTTCGAACGGCTCTACGCCGGTGACCAGGGGGAGCGCGACGCCGGTGTGCTGCGCATCGGCCCGGCTGAGGTTGCCCGATTGGACAACGACCCGGCCCGGCCCGGTAACGGTCGGCTCGAACTCGATCTGCGAGGTGGACGGTGAATCGGCTGACTCGGACGGGCTGTGGCGCTGCGTGCGCTGCGTGCGCTGCGGCGGCAGGTTGTGGCTGCGGCGGCTGTGGGGCCGGCGCATGCGGGGCCGGCGCATGCTGCGCGGGGACGGCACGACTGACCCCGGCGTCCACGGTCAACCGGGCCGGGCTGGACGCGCTCGCCTACCGGGTCGGCACCCACGGTAGCTTCCTCGCCACGATGCTCACCGCGCTGTCGGATCATGCGCTGAGCGACCGCCCGGACGGTTCTGACGGTTCTGACGGTTCCGACGGTCTGGACGGTTCTGCCGGCGAGGCCCGGTACCCGCTGCGCGGGCTGACCGCGCGGCGGGCGAATGATCCGTCCATCGCCTTGTTGGACGCCTGGGCGACCGTCGCGGACGTGCTCACCTTCTACCAGGAGCGCATCGCCAACGAGGGCTACCTGCGGACCGCCACCGAACGCGGTTCCGTGGTCGAGCTCGCCCGGCTCGTCGGCTACCGGCCGCGTCCGGGCCTGGGCGCGAGCGTGTACCTCGCCTACACCCTCGACGTCGACGCGGCCGGTGACGCCGACGTGGTCATCCCGGCCGGTTCCCGGGCGCAGAGTGTGCCCGGTCCGGACGAGCTGCCGCAGGTGTTCGAGACCATGGACGACATGGTGGCCCGGGCCGGCTGGAACGAGCTGCGGACCCGGCGGACCCGGCCACCGTGGATCACCTTCAAGGGCGCCGAGCAGCGGTCTGAGCTGTATCTGGCCGGTGTGGCCACCGGTCTGCGGCCGAACGATCCGCTGCTGCTCGTGTTCGGAATCGGTGCGGGCGAGCAGGTCCTGCGCCGCGTCCTCTCCGTCACACCTGAACCGGCCGAACGGCGTACCCGGGTCGCCCTCCAGACGTCCGGCGACAGCACCGGTGATGCGCGGGAGATCCATACTGGCGTCGACCCACTGACATGGATCGGCGACCGGCTCGACGCCCTCGGCCGCCCACCGTCCCGCCAGCCCGACCACGCCGCCGACCTGAGCCGATCATTCGGCGCGACACTCGCCACCCGGTCCGACGCCGTGCCGAAGCTGCTCGCGGCGTTGCGTCCGGAGATCGGCGGGACGGTGTACCGGGCGTGGGCGAACGCCGCGCTCGCCCCCACCCCCGAGCTGCGTAGCGTGCAGGCGCTGCGCGCGCGGGCCGTCCCGTTTGGCGCGACCGCACCCCGCAAACCGGTGCTCGACGCCCGCGGGGTGGCGATCGACACCGAGGAATGGCCGCTGAACGGAACCGTAGTGATCGAGGCAGGCATCCACTATGGGACGACAGCCTCCGATAGTCAGACCCGCGCGCTGACGGCCGACATCCGTTACCAGGACATCACCCGCACCGGGGTATCCATCGCCGCCGGCGCGACACTCGACTTCCCAGCGGGCACCGTGCTGATCGCAGTGGGTAGCGGGAACTCCACGGTGACCTTCACCTTCGGCGGGACCGTGCAGCGTGTGATCACCGTCGTCGGGCCGCAGTCGGTCTCGATCTTGCTGGTCGCCGGTCACGGCGGAGGGCCGATCACCGTGACACTCGACGACGACCCTGGGACCGAATACCGACCCGCGATCGGGCAGAGCGTGGAGCGCCGGCTGCCCGGCCATGACATCACCGTCGGTCTGGCGCCGATGTCGCGTGGCGAAACCGAACCCGGTGTCCTCACCATCCGCGATGAGTCGTTGCTGCCGCCGAAGCCTCCCAACGTCCTTCCACTGGACGCGGTGTACGACCAGGTCGTCCCGGGCAGCTGGGTCGTGGTCGAACGGACCGACCGGACCGGCACGGGCTGGCCCCTGAAGACCCGGGTGACGAAGGTCGAGACGGTGACGAAGTCCGCCTTCGGTATCGCCGCGACCGTCACCCAGCTCACGCTCGAACAGCCGTGGCTGTCCGGCGAGGACCTGCTGCTGACCGCCCATCGCAACACCGCGGTCCGGTTCCGCAGTGAGCCCATCGAGCTCGCCTGGGAGCCCTGCGCCGCCGACATCGCGGGGGCGACGATCGAGCTGGACCGGCTCTACGACGGCCTCGTCCCCGGACGTCATCTGATCGTCTCCGGTGAGCGCACCGATATCGGGGGCACCACTGGTGTGCCCGGCAGTGAGATCGTGATGATTTCCGGTGTCAGTCAGGGCGTGGCGGACCGCCGTCCGGGCGACACCGTGCACACCACGATCACTCTTGCCGCGCCGTTGCGCTACACCTACCGCTGCGACACCGCGCGGATCAGCGGCAACGTGGTACGCGCGACCCACGGGCAATCCGCCACGCAGGTGCTCGGCAGCGGCGACGCGTCCACCCCGTTCCAGGCGTTCACGCTGCGCCGGGCGCCGTTGACCTACCTGCCGAGCGCCGCGGCGTCCGGTGCGCAATCCACCCTGGTGACCCGGGTCAACGGGGTGCGCTGGGCGGCCACCGACGACCTGATGGCCGCCGGCCCCACCGACCACACCTATCTGACCCGCGCGGATGCCGGCGTCGGTCAGGTAGGACCGGATGGCACGATCGTGCTGTTCGGCGACGGTGTGCACGGCGCCCGGCCGGCGACCGGCCAGGAGAACATCACCGCGACCTACCGCGTCGGTCTCGGCCGGGCCGGCAATGTCGACGCCGGCCTGATCGCTCAGTTGCAGAGCCGCCCGCCGCGGGTCAGCACGGTCACCAACCCGCGGCCCGCCACCGGTGGTGCCGACCCCGACGGTCGGGACGCGGTGCGCCGCAACGCCGCCGTCGGCCTGCTCGCCCTCGACCATCTGGTGTCGGTGTCGGACTACGCCGACTTCGCGCGGGCACGGGCCGGGATCGGCAAGGCCGCCGCGACCAGGCTGTCCGACGGGCGGCGAACCGTCATCCACGTCACGGTCGCCGGCGCCGAGAACATCCCGATCGACGAGGACTCGGAGTTGTTCCGCGGGTTGCGCCAGGCGCTGGCACGCCACGGCGACCCGGCGCAGCCCACCCGGCTCGCCGTCCGGGATCTGGCACTGATCCTGTGTGCGGCGAACATCCGGGTGCTGCCCGACTACCTGTGGACGCGGGTGGAGCCGGCGGTCCGGGCCGCGCTGCTCGACCGCTTCTCCTTCGACCGCCGCGAGCTCGGCCAAGACGTCGCCCTCAGCGATGTGATCGCGACCGTCCAAGCGGTCCCGGGGGTCGACTACGTCGACGTCGACGTCCTGACCACCGTGCCGGAGTCGATCACCATCAGTGAGCTCAACGGGCTCGCAGGCACCTTGACGTCGCCGCCACCGGCCCGGATCAGGATGTACCCGGCCCGGCGACCGCCCGAACCTCCCGCTACCGGTCCCGGTGTCGGTGTTCTGCCGGCCCAGCTCGCGATCATGAGTCCGGACGTGCCGGAGACGCTGATTCTGCAGGAGATCCGTTCATGAGCCGCCTCGACCCCGACCATGGGTCAGACCTCGACCTCGACCGGTTGTACGCGCTGCTGCCCGCCATCCATCGCATCCGGGATGTCGAGTTCGGTGAGCCGCTACGAGCCCTGCTCCAGGTGATCAACGAACAGGTGGAGATCGTCGAGGGCGACATCGAGGCGCTCTACGACAACTGGTTCATCGAGACGTGCGCAGACTGGGTCGTCCCCTATCTCGGCGATCTCGTCGGCCATGTTCCCCTGCATCCGGCTGCGGACCCCGGCCCACAGCCGGGTGCGGGCGGCTCGTCCAGCGCGCAGACCACGGCGCTGACCAGGGCGATCGCGTCCCGCGCCGACGTCGCGAACACGGTTCACGCCCACCGCCGCAAGGGCAGCCTCGCCCTGTTGGAACAACTCGCCGCCGACGTCGCCGGCTGGCCGGCCCGTGCCGTGGAGTTCGCCCCGCTGCTCGGCGTCAGCGCACCGGTCCGGCTCTTTCGACCGGCAGCGGCGGACAACGCGTGGCGGATTCGCCGTGGCCGCACCGCCGACCTGCGTCACGGGGACGCACTCGACCGTGTGGACGGGCCGTTCGACGAGCTCGCGCACACCGTCACCGTCAGCCGTGCGAACGCGGCCCGCCGGCCGCGCCGGTACGCCATCCCGAGCGTGGCGCTGTTCGTCTGGCGGCTCCGAACCTACCCGGTCACGAACGCCCCGGCGCTGTGCATCGACGCCGCCCGCCACCACTTCACCTTCTCTCTGCTCGGCAACGACACGCCGCTGTTCGCCCGCCCGGCGCCCGAACCGGACCCGACCCACATCGCGACGGAGACCAACCTGCCGGTGCCGATCCGGCGACGCGCCTTCGCCGAGCGCACCGCCGACTACTACGGCCTCACGCGCAGTCTGTTCATCTGGCGGGATGCCGAGCGCCGACCCGTCCCGCTCGAGCGGATCGTGCCCGCGGACCTGCGCGACTGGGCATACCGCCCGCAGGGCGAGGATGTGGCCGTCGACCCGGTGCTGGGCCGGATCGCCTTCTCCCCACGGGCTGCACCCGAGTCGGGGGTGTGGGTGAGCTACCGCTACGGCTTCAGCGACGACCTCGGCGGGGGTGAGTACGAACGGCCGCTGTCACCGACAGCCGGCCCGGAGGTCCACCGGAGGGTCTATCGGGTCGGCCCCGGCGAGCAGCACCAGGAGATCATGGGTGCCGTCGCCGCCTGGCAGGCGGACAAGCAGGCCGACCCGAACGAAGTGACGTTGCGGGACGCGGTCATCGAGATCACCGACAGCGGTGCCTACCAGGAGCCCATCGAGATCATCCTGGCCTACGGAGAGCGGTTGGAGCTGCGCGCCGCGCAGGGCAGACGGCCGGTGCTACGACTGTTGAACTGGTACGGCAACCGTCCGGACAGTCTGCGTGTCCGCGGCCCGGCGGATCACCCCGAGTCCGAGGCTGAGGCTGAGCCTGAGCCTGAGCCTGAGGCCGAGCTGGCCCCGGCGCCGGCCCCGGCGCTGGACCGCGGCGACCAGCCACCGCGGCTCGTTCTCGACGGCCTGCTGGTTTCTGGGCGGGGCATCCTGGTCAGCGGGACGGTCGAGGAGGTGGTCGTCCGGCACTGCACGCTGGTGCCCGGCTGGAGTCTCGGGCACGATTGTGAGCCCGAGGTCGGTACCGAACCGAGCATCGAGCTCGCCGGCCAGGTCGGCTGCCTGCGGGTGGACCGTGCCATCCTCGGCACGGTCAGGGTCAGCGCGGACGAACGTGCGACCGATCCGATGTCGATCTGCATCGCCGACAGCATCCTTGACGCCACCGACGACGACCAGGACGCGCTTGGCGCACCCGATGCCTGCCACGCGTACGCGGTGGTGACCGTCCGGCGGACGACCGTGTTCGGGCACATCCGCGTGCACGCCGTCGAACTGGCCGAGAATTCGATCTTCACCGGTCCGGTCCGGGTGGTGCGCCGGCAGGTCGGCTGCGTCCGGTTCTGCTACGTCCCGCCCGGCTCACGCACGCCCGCCCGGTACGGCTGCCAGCCCGAGGGGGTGCGCACGGCCGTCGACGAGGCCGTCCGCCTCGGCCGGCTCGACGCGACCGAGGCCACGCTCGCCCGGGTGCGGGAGGAGGGCCGGGTGCGACCGCGGTTCACCAGCTCCCGCTACGGCACCCCCGGCTACGCCCAGCTCGCCGTCGGATCCGCTCCGGAGATCAGTACCGGGGCGGACGACGAATCCGAACTCGGCGCCTTCCACGACCTTTTCACCGCGCAGCGGGCCGCCAACCTGCGGGCGCGTCTTGACCAGTTCGTCCCGGCCGGAACCGATGCCGGCATCGTCGTCGTCACCTGATCCCGACCTGCACCGCACCCGACACCAGTCTCCCGGAGGGACCGCATGTACGGCGACTTCTCCCGCCTCACCTTCGCGCCGGACAAGCATTTCTCGGCGGTTCTCAGCCAGCAGGGGCGCGTCACCCTCGATTCCGACGTCAACGAGCAGGCGCTGCTCGTCCAGCATTTCCTGCGGACGCTCGCGGCCGACATCATCGGACCGCACGGAGGGCCTGACCAGGGCTTCACAATCGGGCTCGACACCGGTGACAGTGCTATAAAGAATCTTACCGTCGCCCCGGGGCGTTACTACGTCCACGGAATTCCCTGCGAAAACGACGCGGCCGACGCCACATATTTCGTCCAGCCGGATCTGCTCCCCGACCCGCCGGACAAACTGCCGGCTCCGCCGTTCCTCGTTTACCTGCGGGTGCACGAGCGTCTTGTCACCGCCGTCGAGGACCCGTCCACCCGGGAGACCGCCCTCGGTGACACCGGCCCGGACACAGCCGCCAGATCCCGCATCGTCTGGCAGGTGCTCGTGACGGACAAGAAGCCTGGCACCGGTGCCACGTTCGACCCCGCTTTGACGCGAGACGCCATCGACAAGGTGTGGCCGGACTGGGAGAGGAGCCTTTCCGGTGGGACCGGCAAGCTGAGGGCGCAGGCCGCGTCGGTCACCGACACGGACCCATGCATCAGCGCGCCGGACGCGCGTTACCGCGGGCTGGACAACCAGCTCTACCGGGTCGAGGTGCACACCGCTGGCACCGCGGGCCCCGGGGGGCCAGGGGGTGCCGCGACGTTCAAGTGGTCGCGGGAGAACGGCAGCGTGGTCTTCCCGATCGTCACCTTCGGAACCGCGGACGCCGACGTTAGCGTCGAGGTGACGGTTGCCTCGCTCGGCCGGGACGACACCCTCGGTCTGGACGTCGGTGACTGGGTGGAGGTCGTCGACGACGATTCGGTTCGTCGAGGCAAGCCGGAGCCGTTGCGCAGGGTCGCTGCGATCGACCCGCTGGATCTCGTGGTGACGCTGGAACCCTTGGGATCGGGCGCGCAGTCGACCGCCACCGGCCAGAACCCCTTGCTGCATCCGCTCCTGCGCCGTTGGGACCAGCAGGAGGGTTCCCCGGCCCGGGGTGGTGCGGTGCGCAGCGAGGCCGACAACGCTCTGCGGATTGTCGAAACGACCAACGGGAAGGACAATTGGCTGGACCTGGAGGACGGCGTCCAGATCCAGTTCGACAAGGGCGGGCGCTACGAACGCGGCGACTACTGGCTCATCCCGGCCCGCACGGCCATCGGCGACGTCGAATGGCCGCGGGATATCGCCGGGCACCCGATCCCCAAGCTTCCCGTCGGTATCACCTATTACGCCGCGCCCCTCGCCCTGGTCCGCTTCGATGCCGACAAGATGCCAGAGGCCGTCGATCTCCGTCGCACCATCACCCCACTGGCGAAGTAAAGGATGGCGGAGATGGCAGTCGACGGCCAGCGCGTCCTACGGCGGAAAGAGACGACCCGCACTCCCGGCGCCGGTGTCCGCCAGCGGGCGTGCGCGTGTGACCGGCGTGCGGCCGCGGGGACCTGCGACACCTGCGGCGAGAAGAACGCGGGGACGCTGCGGCGTTCGGTGGCCGGTCCGACACCGGCGAACGAGGCACCGCCGATCGTCCACGAGGTGCTGCGCTCATCGGGCCGGGCGCTGGACGCCCCGACTCGCGCCTTCATGGAGCCGCGGTTCGGCGCGGACTTCAGCTGTGTCCGGGTACACACCGACACCCGGGCGGCGGCGTCGGCGCGTGCCGTGCACGCGCATGCCTACACGGTCGGCCCGCATATCGCGTTCGATGAGGGACGGTATTCCCCCGCCACAGACACCGGCCGCCGCCTGCTAGCCCACGAGCTCACCCACGTCGTCCAGCAGGCCGCCAACCCAGCGCCGCTGGGCACCTCACTGCGGGTGGGCGACAGTACCGACCCAGCGGAGCACGAAGCCGACCGTATCGTGGATGGTCTGCAACAGCATGGGTCCGGATCGGCGGACCGGCCGGCCCTGGATAACCCCGGCGTGCAAGTCCAGCTTCGGCGGTCACCGATCGTACAGCGCCAGGGAGATTCAGCGCAGATTCCCGCTGCTTTAACCTGCCCGCCGGCGACCACTTCGCCGCCCGCCGCAGTGAAGTCGTATGCGTTCGCGATTGATGAGGCGACGTTGACGCCCGCGCAAATGAGTGACATAGCTGGATTCGTGGCTGCTTGGCATGCTGCTGGCGGTCTGGAGGACTTGCGAGTTGACGGCTATGCGAGCACCGATGGTGCGCAGGCCCGCAACTGGGATCTTTCCTGTCGGCGGGCACAGGCCGTACAGACGGCACTGACGACGTCAACGTCTGTGGGAGCTGGTATCCCGAGCGGACGGATCTCGATCCTTGCTCAGGGTGCGAGCACTTCTCTGGGAACAAGTCTCGTAGACAACCGCAAGGTCACAATCAGCATTACTACATCGCGACGTCCAGTTTCCCCGCAGCCTTCTGGTCCCAGCCAACCACCAGGTCCTGTCTGTGGCCCTGATGTCTCGGGACAGATCCGGGCAGCCGTAGCCCGTACACGCACAACGTTCGCCGGCTGGTCGGGGGCGGACAAGGAAGGCGCGTGCGATGCGCTGACCTCGCCTCTCACGGGTGGTTACGCCTGGGACATCGGTGAACTGCACAGCAACGCCTGGATACTCGGGTATCGTCCGGCCTGCGCTTCGGCCGGAGCGAGCCCACCGTGCGGCTCGACCGTGCAGGTAGACGGAGAGTGCAGCTACGCCGGATCATCCAACTATGTAATTTTTGGAGTGATGTGCCTGCTCTGTCGAGACCATTTCGTGGCGGTAGGGTCGAGGAAAGCTGCGGACTTCACTGAGAGCGAGATGCTGGCTCTCATTAATCTCTACAAGGGAACCGGGCCACTTGGGCTGGGGACTCCCTCCGCGAATTTTGGACCGTCGAAGCTGTGGGCATCGGCGGGTTATCACGGCTGGCCGGCTGTGGCCTCGCCCACCGGTGACCGTCCGGGATGCTCGCCCAGTTGCCCAACGCCGTACGGAGGCGGGGCGTTTCAGGTCCACTGGGTTCCCCAAGGATGGTTCTGAGAACGATATTAGCGCGGTTCATCGAATTCGCAGTTGGAGGTAATGTATTCCGACTACTCTGGTACATGAGTTCCGACTTGAAGGAAAATTTTCATGATCTACAAGTGCCTACTCCGTCTGCTGTCGAGCGAGCGCTTCGTGTTGACCGTGTTGACCGGGTTGGGTAGCCGTCGCGTGCTCGCCGAATATTTGGCTGTGGCGGGGAACGATGATTGACCCCGGGCGTCAGACTGTGCGGCGGCCGCTCCCGGCAGAATCAGGTGTCCTGCGGCGGGCGTGCGCGTGTGACCGGCGTGCGGCCGCGGGGACCTGCGACACCTGCGGCGAGAAGAACGCGGGGACGCTGCGGCGTTCGGTGGCCGGTCCGACACCGGCGAACGAGGCACCGCCGATCGTCCACGAGGTGCTACGTTCACCGGGCCGGCCGCTGGACGCCCCGACTCGTGCCTTCATGGAATCGCGCTTGCCCAGCGATCTCAGCCGGGTGCCGGCGGTGTCCGCAGGTGGGATCCGGCAACATCTCGAGATCGGTCCGGCGGGCGACCGGTACGAGCGAGAGGCCGACCACGTCGCAGGTCATCTGGCGCAGCCTGCGGGGCTGAGCCGTGACGACTCAAATACTTCTCATCATTCGTTTGACTTCAGCAAGGTACGAGTTCACACGGATAGGGACGCTGCTGCTTCGGCTGATGCGGTGGACGCTCTCGCGTATACGGTCGGTACGCATGTTGTCTTTGGAGCCGGACTGTACTCGCCGGCCACAGCAGCCGGGAGGAAGTTACTCGCGCACGAACTGACCCACGTGATCCAGCAGAGAACCGCAGGACGGCAGGAGAGTATCGGCACGCTGCCGGGTTTGGGTCCGCCGTCTCGGTTGCCCTTGATGAGACAGAGCCCACGTAGCGGGGGCGGCGGGCAACCTCCGGGGCATGGTCGAGCACGAGTGCAGGTCGGTTCCCCGGTGTTCGAGGAAGCGGTGACACAACTGTTCGACTTCAACGCCGTATTACAAGGTCGTGCTTTGAGTGGATCGGAACAACAGCTCCTGGAGGCAGTGTTCGCCACCGGCATCGACTACTCGCGAATCCGTCTAATTCGGACAAATATTCTTGAATATCGAACAATTGGAAATAATATCCGCGTGCCGGATAAATTCACTGTGCGTGATGCTGAAATGGCGCAGGCGCTCGTACATGAGGCGACTCATGTGTGGCAGTACCAGCAAGGCGGAACCGCCTATATCTCGCAGTCGCTCGCTGCGCAGTTGGCGGCGAAGATTACTTTGGGTAGTCGCAATTTTGCATATAGTTATACGATTGCTGGACGGCAATCGTTCTTCGATTTTGACCCGGAACAGCAGGGCGCTCTCGTGGAGAACTACTATGCCATGGTGCGCGACCTGCCCCTTGCCCAGGTCGACGTTACTGCCGGACGGCGGGGTTATTATTATTCCGTTCATCGCGGCGCGGATGGCTTCCCCATCCTGCTCTCTGCGGCGGATCGGCTCGTGGAGATAGCCCGTGAGTTACCGCTACACGAGAAGTTCGTTCGCCAGCTGCAGACGGCCGTCCCCCGAGCGGAAGCTGATCTTCTTTCCGAGCGGGCGACGCAGGTGGTGCGACTTCCGAGTTCAGCTGACACTCTTGGTCGCGGGACGGAGCCTCTACCGATCAAGCCTGTGCTGGAGGTGAGATTCTAGCCGCCGGGGCAAGCGGACCGCATGCTCACGGACTGGCGGTGACCGGCTCCGGGCGATGCTCCTTACGTTGGGATTACCTGCAATGCCGCAAGCGGGGTCGATCAGGCAGCGAGCCGACAAGGGGGCGAGGTCATGAGTGGACATGATCGGAACATGCGGAGTCGGAACGTGTGGGCATATCGACGGGACGCCGCCGCTGGTCCTGTCGGATCTTTCGACGAAGCTCGGAGCCACGGGCTGTTGCCGGGTCAAACCGGTGGGCAATCGTTGGAGCCGTCGATCTTTGCTCGGCTCGAGGCCGATACCGGGACCGACCTGACCGGGGTACGGCTCCACCAGGATGCCGCGGCACGGCGTGCAGTTGAGGATTTGGGGGCGGTCGCCTTCACCCGCCGCGACGATATCTACTTCGGAGCCGACGCACCCAGTTTCAGCACGGCGGCCGGGCGGGCACTGCTGGCCCATGAGCTGACCCACGTCGCCCAGCAGCGCCGTGCCGACCGGCTGGAGGTTGGTGCCGTCGGGCGGGTCGGTGACGTCCACGAGCAGCAGGCGGCGCGGGCCGCCCGCGGCCAGTCGTCGCATCTGACCGGCGGCGCTGTGCCGGAGGTCCAGCTGCAGCCGCTTCCTGGTGTTGCGCGCGGCGAGGTGCAGGCGGCACTTGAGCGGTTTCTGCGCCGCGCATGGGACGCTCAGGGAGGCCGGAACCTGAGTATCACGCCGGCGGTGCGGAGCGTCCTGGAACGGCTTGTGAGCCTCCCCGTGCCGGGGAATTCGGAGCTGGCCGGTGACCGGAACGCCGCGGCGCGGTTGTTGGCGTTGGACGCATGGTTGGCCGGTAGATCGCGTCCGGATGAACCGGCGCTGTTCGCAGCCGAAGCCGCCCGGCGGTTCCTGCCGGATCCGTGTGATCCCAAGGCGCTGAAAATCTTGGGTGGAGCATCCCCGGCGGACCGGCCCGGCAGGATGGGGCGCCTCAGCGATCTCGTCGCAGGCAGCAAAGCAGCTGATCCCGACCCTCGAGTACAGGCTGTGGAGGAACAGCGCGGGCCGAGCTCAACCGATCGTGTCGAGCAGTTCGTCGGCGACCAGCGCCGTAGGGCCGGGGCGGAGGATAAGCGGATCGGACCGGTGGATCTGGATCTGTTCCGGGTCGGGAGGATCATCGCCGGCCTACCGGAGGCG
>NZ_CAUVXL010000193.1:5782-13104 GCF_963555915.1 Protofrankia sp. Cas4 | reverse complement strand
TGGCGCGGTCCTCCGACGCGCAGGCCGGACAATTCTGAGTTGCCGCCGGACGTCGAGGCGGTCATCGCCCGCATCAAACCCGACGCCCTCACCGAACCGGGCGCCGGTGGGAGCCGGTTCGATGCGCAGCTGGTGGCGCGCGGACTGGCTCGCCAGATCGACCGTGCGCACCGAAACGGCGACAGCAACGCCACACTGCAGCTGGAGGTGACAGACACCGGTGTCCGTCCCTCCGAGGCGGTGTTCCACGCGCTCGGTGTCATCGCGCAGGAAGTTCGCGACGCACTCCCGCATCGCGCGCCGGGGGTGCAGTCCGTGCACGTCATGTTCGGCGGTCAGGTGGCCTGGATCCTGCCGCTCGGCGGCACGGCGAAATGAAGGTGACGGCTGGAGAATCATGGCCGCATGGTCGTCCGCTCTTTCGATCGGCTCTTCACCACGGACGGGGTGCGACGTTGTCTATTCTGAAGTCGTGGTTTGGAACAAGCGGGGAGATACCGGCGGCGGAGCGTCGTCGGGCAGTGGCGGCACGAAGCGGGGTGGGAAGGACTACACCTCGTCTCGTTTCGTCGACCGCGGCACGATGATCTGTCTGCGCTGTAACGGTCGGGGCACGGTCGCTAGCCGATGACTACCGAGCGGGCGGGTGAACCCGGGCAAATGGTTACAGCGGTCCGGGTGCAGTGCAAGGAGTGCCGACGGGCGGGCGGTGCCGTACGTGCCCGCGCGAGAAGTAGCGGCGGCGCAAAAGGTGAGCTTCCTGGTGCGGTGGTCGATCGCTGCCCGCACTACGAGACGATCTGGGCGCCTGGTTATGGTCCCGACGGTGAGCCTCCGCCGGACTCGGGATGGTCTGACCGGACGCCGCCAGTTTGATCTCGTTTGACCCCGTTCGAGTCGGCTGCGGTCGCGTACCAGCCCGGCCCGCACGGCCACGCACGGCCACGCACGGCCTGCCGACGTAATCGTGCCCATCGCTTCCCACCCAGTCAGGCCGGTGCGGTGACGGCCAGTCCATTCGGGTTTGCGGCGTCAGGCAGGTGTCCGGGACTCGGAGTGGTAGGTAGGAACGGTCATTATCACAACCGAAGCCACCTACCCCCACATGCGTGCGCAGGCGATGGGTAGGTGGAAATCGTCATTATCATGACTGAAACCACCTACCCCTCCGATCTGGGCCCGCGCCGTGCCGACAGCCGGTGCCGGCGTCGGGGAGCTGCACGGACCTGCGGGTCACGTCCAAGCGGCGCCCCGGGCGCTCTTAGCGGGCATCGCATCCGGACTCGGGATGGTCTGACCCGACGCCGCCAGTTTGACCCCGTTCGAGTCGGAGGTTGCCTAGCGGCCGGGTTGCGTCAGGGCGGTGCCGCTGGAAGGGAGAGGGTGAACGTGGCGCCGCGACCCACCGCGCCGTCTGCCGTGACCGTCCCGCCGTGGTTTGCCACGATCTCCTGGACGAGTGCCAGGCCGAGACCGAACCGGCGCCGGTCACCGATCTGCTGGCCACGATGGAAGCGGGCGAAGAGGTCTTCGGCCGCGGCCGGGTCGAGGCCCTGCCCGGTGTCTGTGATCCGTAATGTGATACAGCCACCCGGGTCTCCCACAGTGATGGTTACCGTGACCGATCCACCGCTGGGGGTGTGACCGAGTGCGTTGTCCACCAACGCGGAGACCGCCCGGCGCAGCGCCGGCTCGGCGCCGAGAATGACTGCGGGACGACCGTCCCCAGCCGGGTTGGCGGCTCTGGCCGGCGTCGTCCCACCGGGGGAAATGTCGCCAGGGGGAGTGTCGGCGAGCTCGACGGTGAGCGTGACGGCGAGTTCCGCGGCGTACGCCTGCGCGGCTGCGGCGACATCCCACGCGACCCGGCCCAGGTCCACCCGGGTCCGCTGGCCGGGGTTGTGCGCGAGTTCGGCGGACACCAGCAGATCCTCGATGACGTCCGCCAGCCGGCGGCTGTCCGCGACGATCTCACCTGCCTCGGCGGCGAGCGCGGGCACACCCGCCTTACCCGCGGTGCGTTCGAACACCTGCGCACGGGTGTGGAGCAGCGTGAGCGGGGTCCGCAGTTCGTGCGCGGCATCGGCGACGAACTGACGTTGGCGGTCGAGTGCCTCCCGCAGCGGCGCGATCGCACGGCGCCCGACCACGACGCTGACCAGCAGAACGGCACCGATCCCCAGGATGCCCGCGAATCCGAGGCCGAGCAGCAGCCGGTCGGTCTGCCGCTCCAGGTTGGCGAGGTCGTATGCCGTCTGGACGACGAGGTCGCGTCGCCGGACAGTGACCAGCGCAAAGGTGGCGCCGTGGTCCAGCCGGCGTCGGGAGGATCGGGTGGCGCCGTCGTGGGCGGTCGCGTCGATCGCGGCCAGGTCGGCGAGCCCGGTCGGCGCTCCGCGGCTTGCCTGCAGCGGCCCGCCCGCGCGGCGGAGGAAGAGCGCCATGCCATCCGGGGGATCGTCGACGTCCTCGGCGCGGGCCGCTGCCGCGCGCAGCTGGCGGTCGACGTCCTGGCGCTGCTCATAGCCAACGATCAGGTAGGCGACGGTTCCGACCAGCAGGATCGCCGCGGACACGGCGAGAGCGACCTGAACGGTGAGCCGGCGGCGGGCTGCCGCCAGCAGCCGGTCGTCGGCGCTCGTACGACCTGTGCGCCGGGTCATCCCGATTCCCCGAGCCGGTAGCCGACACCACGGCTGGTGCGCACGATCGACCGCCCCAGCTTGCGCCGCAGGTAGTGGACGTAGACGTCGACGACGGCCGGGTCGGCATCCGGGAATACCCGGCGGCGCAGTTCGTCGCGTTCGAAGACCTGGCCCGGTCGGGCCGCGAGGACGGCAAGCAGGTCGCATTCGCGTTCGGACAGTACGAGCAGGCTCCCGTCGGGCAGCTGCACGGACCCGCGGGCCACGTTCAGGCGGCGCCCACCCGGCAGCGGGAGCAGATCCGCCTGCTCAAGGTGGATGCGGCGCAGCGCCCGCAGGCGGGCGAGGAGCTCGTCAAGGTCGAACGGTTTGCCGAGATAGTCCTCGGCGCCGGCGTCGAGGCCCTGGACCCGGTCGGCGACGGCGGTCCGGGCGGTCAGGATCAGCACGGGGACGGCCATGCCGCGTCGACGCAGCGCCCGCAGCAGGTCGATGCCGTCGAGTACGGGCAGGCCTCGGTCGAGGACCGCGACGTCGTAGCGGCGGGTCAGGCCGAGATGCAGCCCCCGCTGGCCGTCGCCGGCCAGGTCGACGTCGTAGCCGGACGCCTCCAAGACTCCCGCGAGGAGTCCGGCGAGCGCCCGTTCATCCTCGACGAGGAGCAGCCGAGGTCGATTGCCGGCCGGTTCGTTCACCGGATGCGGAACCTCCGTGCCGTCTGAACGCGGCCGATGTCAGCGGGGCGGTCGAGCCGTCGGGCGGTCGAGCCGTCGACCACCCGATCTGATCATCCCTCGTCCGCACCGGGGCGGGGTGAGGGGGAACGCCGGACCAGGCGGCTCTGGCACCGGCGTCGCCGATGCGGACTACCTGCACGACCGTACCGGTCGCGGCGACCACGGCGAGGACGGCGGCCGTGAGTCGCAGCGCGACCGGATTGCCGCCGCTCGCGGCGGTCCGCCGACGTTGCTCCCCGCTCGCCTGGTTCGGCATCGTGGCCGGCGCTCTGCCTGGGGCGCCGCCCGCCCGGCCCGCCGCACCCATCGCGGCTGGCACCTCCACGGGCGATGGAGCGGGTAGCTGTTCCATGGCCGTGGATCGTCTCGGGTACCGCCGGTCGAGCCAGGTCACGAACACCGAGACGACGAACAGCCCGAAGACCCACGGCAGGAGCCCGTCGGCGAGTTCCGCGTGCCGGGCGATGAGCGGTGATTCCGGCAGCCGTGCCTCGAGCTGATCGCCGGTCGACGTGGTCAGCGGAACCAACGCGAGCGCGACGGCAGCCAGGCCGAGCGGTAGCAACCCGAAGCGCCGGCGCAGCGCCGGCCACAGCGCGGCGGCGGCGACGAGCAGTGCGGCCAGCGGGACCAGCACAACGGTGGCGTGCACCACCAGTGGATGGGCGGGCAGTCCGAAGATCTTCAGGTACATGGCTCTCTCTCAATTGGCGGGCGGTCGGGAGCGGCGACCCGGGCGCACCGCCGGTACCGCTCCCAACCCAGCCTCCCGGCCCATCCTGAGGACTGCCTTAGTGAGTTGACCTTGCGATTGCCACTGGAAGTAGCAATAATGACGGCATGGCCGTTACCTCTGCTGCAGAGCCGCCCTTCACCGGGCGTGCGGTCAAACGCAGCACGTCCTTCCCGGAAGACCTCATCCGTGAGGTCGAGGCGCGTACTGGGCCGCGTGGGTTCTCCGCCGCGGCCACCGAGGCTCTCGCGCACTGGGTCCACATGCGGCAGCTGCAGGAGATCGTCGAGGAGTACGAGCAGGAGCACGGCCCCCTTGACGTCGACGGGGTGCGGGAGGCTCTGGCGGAATGGCCCGACGCCGACTGAGCACTCCCGGCGGCGGCACCCTGGTGCTGGACTCACAGGGGCTCTCGCTTCTCGCCGACAGGGATGCCGCCGTGGTGCGCCGGGTCGAAGCCGCACGGCTTCGTGGTGCGGTGGTGATCGCATCCACGCTTACGCTGGTGGAGGTGCGGCGGCCCGATGGTCCACGGCGCGAAGCACTGGCATGGGCTGTACCCCATATCCGGATCGTCGCGGTGACCGAGGACATCGCCAAGCGCGCCGCGGCACTCCTCGACGAGACCGGGCTCGACGGCCACCGCTACGCCGTCGATGCAGTCGTGGCCGCGACGGCGCTGGAGCAGCCGCGGCCCGTTCTGGTGCTGACGTCCGATCCCGAGGACCTCGCGGTGCTCACCACCGAGCCGGGCGTGCCACCCCAACGGCGGGTCAAGCCGGTCAAGGTCTGAGCCGGTCACGGTCTGAGCCCGTCAAGGTCTGAGCCCGTCAAGGTCTGAGCCTGGCCGGTGCCGGCATCGGTGACCTGCGCGTGAGCAGGCCGTGGGCAGGGGTGTTACCGTGAAATCCCGTGGACCGGCCAGGTACGGATCCGGCCGGCGATACCCACGGAAGGGTCTCAGCGTGGCGCAGGCGCACGTGACCAAGCACATTTTTGTGACCGGAGGTGTGGCCTCCAGTCTCGGCAAGGGGCTCACCGCATCCAGCCTCGGTCGTCTCCTGAAGGCACGTGGCCTACGGGTCACCATGCAGAAGCTTGATCCCTACCTCAACGTCGACCCCGGCACGATGAACCCGTTCCAGCACGGGGAGGTCTTTGTCACCGATGACGGTGCCGAGACAGACCTCGACATCGGCCACTACGAACGGTTCCTGGACGTCGACCTCGACGGCAGCGCGAACGTCACCACCGGCCAGGTCTACTCGGAGGTGATCGCCCGAGAACGCCGGGGCGACTATCTCGGGCAGACGGTGCAGGTCATACCGCACATCACCGACGAGATCAAGGGCCGGATCCGCAGGCTCGCCACCGACGAGGTGGACGTGGTCATCACCGAGGTGGGCGGGACGGTCGGCGACATCGAGTCCCTGCCCTACCTCGAGGCGATCCGGCAGGTCCGCCACGAGGTAGGCCGTGACAACGTCCTGACCGTGCACGTGAGCCTGGTGCCGTACCTGGCTCCCTCCGGCGAGCTCAAGACCAAGCCGACGCAGCACTCGGTGGCGGCACTGCGCAGTATCGGCCTTCAGCCGGATGCGGTGGTCGCCCGGTCTGACCGCCCGCTGCCGGACGCACTCAAGAACAAGATCGCGTTGATGTGCGATGTGGACGACGAGGCCGTGGTCGGTGCGCCGGATGCGGTATCGATCTACGACATTCCGAAGGTGCTGCACCGCGAGGGGCTCGACGCCTATGCGGTCCGCCGCCTGGGCCTGCCCTTTCGCGACGTCGACTGGACCGAGTGGGACACCCTGCTGCGCCGGGTTCACTGCCCGGCCAAGATGGTCACCGTCGCGATCGTCGGCAAGTACGTCGACCTGCCGGACGCCTACCTGTCGGTGACCGAAGCGTTGCGCGCGGGTGGCTTCGCGGTGAACGCCCGGGTGGAGATCCGCTGGGTGCCCTCGGATTCCTGCTCGTCGGTGGAGACCACCGCATCCGCATTGGATGGCGTCGACGGCGTGCTCGTGCCGGGTGGTTTCGGCATCCGCGGCATCGAGGGGAAGATCGAGGCGCTGCGTCACGCGCGGATGAACGCGATCCCGGCGTTGGGGTTGTGCCTGGGCCTGCAGTGCATGGTGATCGAGGCGGCCCGCAACATGGCCGGGCTGGTGGGGGCGAACTCGACCGAGTTCGACGCGGACACCCCGCATCCGGTGATCTCCACCATGGCCGACCAGCGGGCGGTGGTCGCCGGTGAGCGGGATATGGGCGGCACCATGCGTCTGGGCCGCTACCCGTGCGTGTTGGTTCCGGGGACGGTGGCCCGGCGGGTGTACGGGGTCGCCGAGGTCGGTGAGCGTCACCGGCACCGCTATGAGGTCAACAACGACTACCGGGACCGGCTCACCGCCGCCGGCCTGGTGATCTCGGGGACCTCGCCGGACGGTCGGCTCGTCGAGGTCGTCGAGCTCACGACCGGGAACAATCCGTTCTACGTGGGCACCCAGGCGCACCCGGAGTTCCGATCCCGACCGACCCGGGCCCACCCGCTGTTCCGGGCGTTGGCCGCGGCGGCGGTGACCCATGCCGAACAGCGCACCGGAATGCTACCGGTCGAGGTTCCGGCCGACATCGCGGACCACGACACTGCAAACCGCGACACTGCAAACCACGAGATCGGCCCACTGGACGGACGCGGACCGTCTAGAGGCTGCGACGGAGAGGAACTGGTGTCGTCGTGAGCGGGTATCCAGGCGGGGTGGCTGCGAGCGAGCCCGCGGCGAACACCGTCGATCATGCGGTGGCCTTCAGCTCCGAGACCGGGCATCGCTATGAGGTCGTTGACAGCGACATCGCCTTCACCGGACGGATCATCTCGGTCCGGCGGGATGCGGTGCGGATGCCCGATGGCGGGGTGTCCCAGCGCGATGTCGTCGTGCACCCGGGTGCGGTCGGAGTGGTGGCGCTCGACGAGGCCGACCGGGTGGTGATGGTGTACCAGTACCGTCATCCCGTCCGTCGACCGCTGTGGGAGCTGCCCGCCGGCATCCTGGACGTACCCGGCGAGCCGCCGGTCGAGGCGGCGGCACGCGAACTCGCCGAAGAGGCGAACCTCACGGCCGGGCGTTGGGATCTGCTGGTCGACGTGCTCGCGTCACCCGGCATGACCAACGAGGCGTACCGGGTCTTCCTCGCTCGCGA